>CAZNGQ010000055.1:0-14120 GCA_964572095.1 uncultured Oscillospiraceae bacterium | reverse complement strand
AGCGCTTCGACGTGGACGATCGTCCCGATGACGGTATCCTCCCACGACCCGTTATCCCGCTGCGCTTCTTTCCAGGTTGAGATAAGGGTGTCGATCGCCGTGCGATCCGGTTCACGGAGCAAGCCGGAGAAGTCCTTTTTGATCAAAAGGGAGTAAAAGCCGACATGGCTGTCGAGGTCCGGAAGACGCGGCCGCCCAGGCGTCCCGTCCGCCTCTCCAGCACCGATGTGCTTCAGGGCGGCGAGGATGTCGTAGGTGAGGCGTTCCGATCTGCTCCAAAGTCCGTCCTTTCCCTGCTTCTCCAGCAGGGCCGGCAGCGCAGGCAGGAACAGCCGGGCCGCGATCGGCCGCGGCAGCCTGCGCAGCAGGTAGTAGCTCCTGTGCCGCATGATGTCTTGCAACTCGTCTTCGTGCTGTGCCGCCAATTCCGCCGACTCGGCTGCAAACCGGTTGGACGCCAGGAGAGGGATCAATCCCGCGATGGTGCATCGGAGCATACCGTTCACCCCGTATGGAACGCTCGAATCCCGTAGATGTGGGATCTCAGGAGGTTGGTGACGCCTCCGGCATGTGCTTGTCGATGAACGCGAACACCTTGTCCCAGTAAAGCGGATCGACGGCGGACGACAGCGCGTGCCCGGCGCCGGGAACCGTAACCAGTTCTTTCTGGCACTGGGCCGCGGTATACAGCTTGTGGACCATCCCGAACGGGACGTAGTCGTCCTCCTGCCCGTGGATGAACATCATGGGAAGTCGCGACTTCCGGAGCTGCCGCAGCGAAGATGCGTTGAAGAACGTATACCCGTTCCGGAACAAGCAGACGAGCCCGGCCAGCGGCAGCAGCGGGAACGACGGGATGTGGAACAGATGGCGCATCCGGTGGGAGAATTCGGCGTACACCGTGGTGTAGCCGCAGTCCTCGACGCCGCACGCCACGGCGGGCGACAGGGTCCGGGTGCCCGCGGCCATCATGACGGTTGCGGCGCCCATTGAAACGCCGTACAGCGCGATCCGCGCGCCGGGATCCCGGTCGGCGATCATCCGGGTCCAACCGGCCAGGTCGCGCCGGTCGGGCCAGCCCATGCCGATGCCGGTGCCGCCGCTGCGCCCGTGCGCGCGGCAGTCGACGGCGAGCACATGGAAGCCGCGCTCATGGAACCGCTTTGCCCATGGAAACGTCATTTCCGCATTGGCGGTGTATCCGTGCACCAGGATCGCCCATCGATCGGAGGGGACCGGTGCCGGGAAATGCCAGGCGACGAGGCGCAGGCCGTCGGGCGTCTGCTGCGTCCAGTCGTCGGCCGCGTGCGCAGCCGCCCAGTCCGCCGGGTCGCCGTCCGCACCGGACGGCTTGTAGTCCGCGAGGTTCAGCCCTCGGTAGGCCAGGGCGCGGTCCGCGCTGCGTACCAGCGCGAACTCGTACAGCCGCGCGGCGACCGGGAGCAGGGCTGCAAGGGCGACGACGAGGATGGAGACAGGGATCCAGATCCAGGAAACCACGTTGTTCCTCCTTCCCACGGCGACAGCCGTGACACTCCACGGCGACGAGTGTGTCCCGACGGACATCCCGTCGGGACACGGCTCATGAGCTGTCAGTACTGCGAGGACTGCGACAGCAGGCTGGCCGCCGCGGGGTCGGGATCGTAGTCGAAGTAGTCGAAGTCCGCGGGCCGTTTCTGCCCGCTCATGTCATGGCAGGCGATACCGACGAACGCTCCGGTGAACCGGCCCTCGCCCATCGTCTCGTACTGCTCGTCCGACAGCGTCGCGAAGTTCAGCTCGGGCCCGTACTTTTGCCAGGCCGACCCGTCCAGGGAGCAGAAATACTGCAGCCGGTCGTGGTCGACGACCGCGCGCAGCCAGACCCGGGGCGAAGACAGCGCCAGCGGGGCGGCCGGGCAGGTCCACTGGCGGTTGACGACGCACTGGAGCCACAACACACGGCCCTTTTCCTCGTCCCAGGTGACCTCGAGGTAGTAATGGTTGTCCGTGTCGTATACGCACATCAGGCCGGCGAGCTGCTGGTAGTTGACCGGGTCGAACTCAAGGCAGGTCTCGGCGCGGAACACGAAGTGCTGGACGCGGCGCGCCAGCAGGGTCTGGTCGAAAAACGACACCGGAGAATGCTGCCCGCGCAGGCGAAGCCAGCCCGGCCGTTCGGTCGTCGTGCAGACCGGCGGCAGGAGCGGGACGCGCGGCGAGGCGAAGTGGATGTCCAGTTCCGGCGCATCGAAGTCCTGGCGGACCGGGACGGGCGGCCAGGGGTGGGCGGGCAGGCCGGGGGCGTCGACCTCGACCGGGGTCGCCTTGGTGCCGCTGACGGTGCGGAGCCATCCGTCCGGGGTCCAGCGGACCTCCTGGATGGCGGTCTCGCGGCCGAGGGTGCAGCGGCCTTTGTTGGGCAGCGGGCGGCCGCATAGGTGCGCGATGTACCACCGGCCGTTCTGGGTTTCGACCAGGCTGCCGTGCCCGTTCCGCTGGATCGGGGCTCGGGCGTCGTACCGGGAAGAGATGACCGGGTTTTCCGGATCGACCTCATACGGCCCCTCGATCGTGCGGGAGCGGGCCATCGAGACGGCGTGGTTGAAGCCCGTGCCGCCCTCGGCGACCATCAGGTAGTACCAGCCGTTGATCTTGTACAGGTGGGGGCCCTCGCACAGCCCAAGCGAGGTGCCGTCGAAGATCGTACGGATGGGGCCGACCAGCTTTTTGGCGGCCGGATCGTATTCCTGGAGGAGGATGCCGCCGAACCGGTTCTTGAACGGGCGGTGGTCGACGACCATATTGATGAACCACTTGCGTCCGTCGTCGTCGTGGAACAGCGACGGGTCGAAACCGGAGGCGTTGAGGAAGACCGGATCGGACCACTCGCCGCACACGTCGGTCGCCGTGACCAGGTAGTTGGGGGTGTCCTTGTAGACCTGGCCGGTGCGCCAGGATTTCACGTCGGTATAGATCAGGTAGAACACCCCGTCGGACCAGGTCAGGCAGGGCGCCCAGATGCCGCAGGAACTCGGGTTGCCCCGCATGTCGAGCTGGGAGACGCGGTTCAGCGGATGGGCGACCAGCCGCCAGTGGACCAGGTCGCGGGAATGGTGGATCTGGACGCCGGGCCACCACTCGAACGTGGAGGTGGCGATGTAGTAGTCGTCGCCGACGCGCAGGATGCTGGGATCCGGGTTGAAACCGGGCAGGATGGGGTTGATGATTTTCGTCATGGTTCGATACCTCGTTTTGTCATATTGGGTCTGCCGGCCGTGTCAGGCCGGCCGGATCTCGAGCAATTCCACCGCGTGCGCGGGCAGGACCGTCCGCAGGGTCAGGCGGCCGCCGTCCGACAGTCCGGCCAGGTCGGGCGGGGATTCCAGCCCGTCCCTTGCCTTGATCGCGCGGTATGCTTCGGGGGAGGGATAATCCGGCATGCCCTGGCGGCGCCACTCGGCATAGGGGTTGGAGTAGGCGTCGTCGATGCGGTACCGCCGCACGGTCGCGAGGCCGTCGAACGGCAGCCCCTCGATGGCGATCTCCACCTCGGTTTCGCCGCGGGTGTCCCAGTCGTCGTGGTGCCGGACGACCATCACCTGCAGCGCCGCGGCGTCGCCGGCCGCGGATCCTTCGTCGGGCAGGAACGCCCAGGCGCCGGTCCGGATCCCGTCGGCGTCCATCGGGACGGAGCAGGCCGCCTCGACGCGCCGGCGCCCCAGCCGCGCATAGATCTTGAACAGGTTGAACACCGCCTTGTCCACACCCCGGGTCGTGAACGTCCGCATTCCCTCGAACAGGCGCTCCCAGTCGAACGCGAACGTCCAGGCCAGCGGGCGCAGGTCCATGCCGAGCTCGTCGGCCAGGGCGTACAGCCGCTCGTACGAGCAGGCGATGTAGGAGGCGAAGTACTCCGTGTTGCGGAAGTTCAGGTTGAAGTTGTCGTACCGTCCGCCGGCGGCCCAGCTATCCGGGTCCGCCTCGGACAGGCTGATCTCGAGATGGTCGTAGCCGTATTTGCGGATGATCGCCGCGGCGACCTTGACATTCTCGAGGAACAGGTCGATCGTGGGCAGCTGCTTCGTCTTGCGCAGCGTCGTGTTGTAGATGCCGCCCTTCGTGTGGAACGAGAGATAGTCCACGCGGGTCCCGGTTTTCCCCGAGTGGTAGTTCGTCCCGGATTTCACATGGTCGAGGAACGCGTCCAGGAACTGCGCGGCGTTCCCGTCAGGCAGGTGCGTCCCGGTGGTGGCCGGCCCGCCGAAATATGCGGAGGGCAGCGCGTCGTGGACGGCGGCCTCGGTCACGTCGTACAGGCGGAAGAACTCCTCGCGGGTACCCCTCCAGTAGAAGATGTCGGGCTCGTTCCAGAGCTCCCAGTACCAGGAGGCGACCTCGGCCTCGCCGAACCGCGTGACGCAGTGCGCGACGAGGTCGCGGATCAGGTCGTACCAGCGGGAGTAGTCCTTGGGCGGGGCCGACCAGCCGCGGCGGCGGTAGTCCCCCATCATCCCCAGGTCGTATTCCGTCCCTTTTTCAATGAAACGGGGGTCCGCCAGGTCGCGCGGCATGAACCCGATCTCAAAGAAAGGCTTGAGCCCGTATCCCAGCCAGACGTCCAGCATCCGGTCGATCACGGTGAAATCGTGGACCGGGTTGCCGTCGTCGTCCTCGGTGTAGGCGTTGGTCGAGCCCCACTTGGCGACCGCCTGCAGGTTGCCGGTGCACAGCATGTGATGGGCGCGGACATAGTAGTGGGCGGGGTCGTCCCGGTTGGCGGGCCCGCCCCGCGACAGCGCGCCGAACTTGGCCAGCAGTTCCCGGCCGGCGGGCGTCAGCGTCAGGTTGCACTCGTCGTAGCCGATGTACTGCCAGGTGCGCGGGAAGACGCCCTGGTCACGGGTGACGTTGACCGAGATTCTTTGTCCATCCATGTGCGGATCTCCTTGTCAATGTTGATTCGTCTGCATTGCGGAACCGGTACGTCCGTCCCACAAGCCGCGGATATGGGCGGCCGCCTGGGCCAGGTCGGTCGCCGGATCGTTCAGGTAGGCCTCGATGCTGATGCGGCCGTCATATCCGCCGGCGGCCAGCGCGGCCAGGCACAGGGCGGTGTCGCCCTCGTCCCCCTCGCGCGGGAGCCCGCGGCCGAATGTGCGGGCCAGGTGGACGTGCCCGATCGATTTCGCGTGCCGGGCAATAAAACCCGGGTCCTCGTTGCCGATCGTGAAGTGGTAGCTGTCCAGCAGCACCCCCGTCCCGCGCGCGGACATCGCGCCGACGGCCGTCACGCCTTCGCGGAATGAGGTCATGATGTTGGATTCCAGCCGGTTCAGGTGTTCCACCACCACCCGGATGCCCCGGTCGTCCGCCATGGCGCCGAACTCGCGCAGCCACTCGAGGTACTGGCCGGCCGCGGTTTCCAGGGGGAAGCCCGCCGGGGCGTTGCGCGAGCCGCTCGAGCCGAAGACCACGACCCGCGAGCCCATCGCCCGCGCCCGGTCGAACGCGCGCGCGGCGTAGTCCAGCGCGGTCTTCCGGTCCGGGTGCGGACCGGTCAGGCGGATCTCGCGCGGCAGGAAGTTGTTGTTCGCCTCGCAGGGGATGCCGGCCGCGTCGAGGGCGTCCAGGACCTGGACCCGGAACGCGTCGTCGTCCAGTGCCATGACTTGCGCCAGGGGGACCTCGGCGTAGTCAAACCCGGCCCGGACCAGTTCCGGCAGCCGGTGCAGGCCGATCCGGGCGTCGTCCTGCGCCGCCATCGAGACGGTGTAGCCCAGTCTCACGGGGAAGCCTCAGGCCATGGCTTCGAGCATCGCCCGGACGCGTTCGAAGCCGGTACGCCCGCTGTTGTAAACCGGTACGCGGGTGTTGGTCAGCCGTTTTTCCAGGACCGCCATGGAAACCTGGGCCATGACGATGCAGTCGACGCTCCCGGACAGCCGGTCAATCTCCTGCAGCAGCATCTCGTTGTGCTTTTCCGGATCGCCGGCGCGCAGCACGCGGAACGCCTCGGAGCACAGCACAGTCTCGACCGTGATGTCCTTGCCGGCTTCGGCGGCCGCCTGGCGCAGCAGCCGCTCGGACGACGGCACCGTCGAGGGCAGCGTGGCGAGCAGGCCGATACGGGAACCCTGCCGGACTGCGAGGTCCATCATGGGACGGTCGATCTGCAGCAGGGGGATGTCGATGACGGGGCGGGCGAACTCGGCCGCCTGGTTGAACGTCGAGCAGCCGAGCAGGATCATGTCGCAGCCGGCGTCCTGCAGGGACTTGGCGTAATTGATGAATTTCACGAAATTCGCCTTGGGGATCGTGCCGACCGGGGCGGCCAGGTTGTCACGCTGGACCGCGTCGTCGCCGAAATGCAGGACCGTCACCTCGGGGATGATCTCAGTGATATAGGGCTGCACGGTATTCGCGGTGAAAACCGCGGCGTGGATGATGCCAAGGGTCTTGCCTGTCAGGTCTTTCATGACGTCAAATTCCTCCGGTCACACAAAATGGGGATCTGCTACAATTCTACCATGACAGGCGGCGTACGGCCGCCGGCACAGCGAGGTACCCGCACCATGAGCCGACTTTCCGGACTCCAGGCGGTCTTTTTCGACCTGGACGGGACACTGATCGATTTCAATATTGCGGAACACCGCAGCATCCTGAGCGTCATGGCCGCATACGGCGTGGTACCGACAGACGCCAACGCGGTGCGGTACCGCGCGATCAACAAAGAGCACTGGGACGCCTACGGACGGGGCGAGATCCCCAAGGACGTGCTGCTCACCCGCCGGTTCGAGGTGTTTTTCGCCGAGATGGGGCGGCCGCTGGAGGGCGGCACGGCGGACGCATGCAGGATCGACATCGACTACCAGAAGCAGCTGGCGGAAAACACCGTCCTGATGGACGGGGCGTTCGAGCTGGTCCGCGACCTGCACGGACGCCTGCCGCTGCTGATCGCGACCAACGGGGTGTACCGGACCGCGCTGGCCAAGCTGGCGGCCGTCGGGATGTCTGGCTTCTTCCCTTTCGTCGCCGCGTCCGAGACGATCGGCGAGCAGAAGCCGAACCGCGGCTTTTTCGACGCCGCGCTGCGCCTGTGCGGCTGCGGCGACCCCGGCCGGGTGCTGATGGTCGGCGACCTGTGGGATGCCGACATCGCAGGCGCCGCGGCGGCCGGGCTGCAGACCTGCTGGTTCAACCCGTCCGGCCAGCCCAGGCCCGAATCGCCGGCGGACGGCACGCCGGACCTGGAGATCCGGCGGCTGGACGAGCTGCGGGACTGGCTGGGGATCTGAAGCAATCTATTTGGGAGGAACGAAATGAAAGCCGGATTGATCCGATGCCTGAAAACCGAGGCGAGGGCTTTGCGTAGATCGTGAATGTACGGTTGATATCGGAAGAAGCCGTGATGCATTCATACGCCAAAAACGATTCGCAGCAGATCGATAATCTCTTCTTTGCTTGAATGGGGCATGCCAAATTGTTTGATGTCGATATCGTCTTCCGCTATCATCTCGAGAAACAGCAGTACATCCCGCTGGATCTCAAGAGGCAGTACCAGTCGTTCTACTTTTCCCACTAACTGGGACAGCCTGAACACATCATTACGGTGTTTCTTTATATTGCTGTCGGAAACACCTGCACCATCAGACTTCTTGCGCCTCAAATCCATCCAGGCTTTCGCCTTCAGAACGATCAAACACGCCGGCGATACGACATTTACACCGGACAGGGCAAGCCGATTCGATAGGATGAGCCGATAGTACGGCTCGTCCAATAGAATTGCGGACAGACTGACGATGCTATCTCCAATCGCCATGGGAGTGATCCCGGCAATCTCACGATCATCTAGAATATCAGGCACCCTTGAGAACAGTTCGATCATGAAAGGGAAACCGCTGTCGACAGGCTTGCTGAAACGGTAACAACACTTTTCGCCTGAAGCCTTTTCTTTGCGTTGATATACCCCACGTTCGACAAATTTCCATAATTTCTGGACAAAGCCACTTGTGAGCGCCTCAATACACAACACGACATCCAGGTCTTTCGTTGCTCGAAAGCCGAGTCCTGCGTCATCCATCAATAAATCGCAGGCGGTACCGCCAATGAGCACAAACTGGTCAGTGTAATCCGAAAAGAAGTCCCTAAATACTGTAAGCCCTTTTACCACTCCACC
This sequence comes from uncultured Oscillospiraceae bacterium, assembly GCA_964572095.1. Taxonomy (GTDB): domain Bacteria; phylum Bacillota; class Clostridia; order Saccharofermentanales; family UBA5734; genus JAAYKS01. The sequence goes on along the minus strand of CAZNGQ010000055.1, from coordinate 5,962 downwards.
CGCTCCATCATCTCCTTTAGACCCCCTTGAATACGTTCATCGGGATTATCCATGAGAGACAAGTACAAAGCAAATGGAGATATCCCCTTTTTTTCCATATCGAGGACGATCGGATGGATCCATACCTGCAGCGCAGACTCACCCGAGTCCGAGTACGGGGATGTCTGTGTTTCTTCTTGCTTGATCTTCCAGTCAGATCGACTCATGGCATACACCGGTGTATCAGGCGCAGCCAACATGGACTGGTCGGCCAATGCGCTTTCTCCTGCCGGAACCAAACCATCCGTCTGCCTGGCTTGATCTGGATCGATTTGAATAAAAACTGTTCTCATAACCGGGTTATACAGATAGGGAAGCACGTCTTCCCACAGGTCCTTCGGATTCATCGTGAAGGTCAATTGCCTCGCTTTTCCGGTCCTGACCTGCGCTCCGATCCCAACCGCCTCATACTCCTTGAACGCCCTTGTCATGGTCATTACGGAACAACCCAAAATCCGGGCCGCCTCGCTTGGTGTCACATCGTACCGTTTGTTCTGCAGCATATGCAAAATCAGGCACTGCGCATACGCGGACAGTTTCCGGGTTGCGGGTTTTCCGCTGACCATCCGCTCCCGCAAATCCATGCCAAGGTAGGGAAGAAACATCTGGTTGTCTGGAACGATAAACGATATCCTTCGATCCATCAGCCTCTTGCGATCGTAGGAGGTCAATGAACTTTTCAGGTAAATGGCTTTCAAACCCGTTATTTCCATAATGCGCGCGAGTTGCTTTTCGATTGTCGAAGGCGTCAGTTGATCCGTTTCCTTGTCAATCACCAGCAGAATATCCGTGCTGAAGATCTTGCCTTTCATCAACTCATATCGCTCAGTCAGATAAACCGGAAGCGACCGGGTCTCTCCCCAGCGTGACAATCGCATATCGAGCCCGAGCACTTTGTTTACATAGTCCGTCGTCTTTCTGATGATTGGCTTCCAGTCCATATTGTAACACCATCCTGCACTTTATCTCTTAATTTGTTATCGTGCATTCTAGTGTTATTATATCACGTAAGAGGTCCATCAACACACCGTTAAATCCATCACTCCCGATACCGGATCACCGATTGCGCCTCCCGGATGCTGCCGCAGAACCCTGTGCCGACCGCCGCGAACAGCGCCGCGCCGAAGGCGGCTTCCTCCTCGTTCACAGGCAGCTGCAGCGGCATCCCGAATTTTTCGGCCAGCATACGCTGCAGGGCCGGGTTTTTCCGCACCCCGTTCCCCGACCCGACCAGGATCGTCGGACGCTGGTCCGGCGGCAGTTCCAGCTTTCGATAGAACCGGTACAGTTCGTCCGCCATCCCCTCCAGCACCCCGTCGATCAAGTGCCGAGCCGTGAAGTTGCCGACGCCGATGTTCCGGATGGCGCCGCGCGCGGCGGGATCCTCGCGGGTGCCGCTGAACTGCGTGGCGACCGACAGCCGGTCCTCCGGCATCCCGCCGGCCGCGGCCAGCTCGTCCATGGCCGGGTACAGGCTGCCGGGCAACGCGGAAGGCAGGCCCGCCATATCGAGCACGGAACGAAAGAAGGACTCCAGTACCTGATACGCCCGGCCTCCGCATAGGGCGGCCCCGACCAGCAGCGTATCCTCGCCGGACAGGGGCCGCGCCTCCATGCCCGAGCCCCGCGCCGGATGCGGGACCGAGTTCGCGGCCAGCAGTGAGATCTGGCTGCCGGTCCCCACGTTGACCAGCAGGCTGTGGTCCATGTCCCGGACCGCGCCGATGAAACCGGCCTGGTTGTCGCCCGGCGCGACGACCACCGGAATCCCGTCCGGCGTCCGGCCGATCACCGCACCCTCCCGGACCGCCGGTGGAAACGGATGGAACACCAGCCCCGCCCGTTCCAGAGCTTCGCTGTCGAACCGTGCATTTTTCGAGTCGAACAGCCCGAGTCCGGCGGCGTCCGAAACGTGCAGGATCGGGGTCGTCCGTCCGGCCAGCCGCATTGCGACATACCCGAGCACCGTGCAGACGCCGGCGGCGTTGTCGGGAACGAGACGGTTCAGGCAGTTGTAGAAATGGGTCACCGCCCCGTACCCGGTCGCGACCCGATGGCCGGTGATCCCGGACAATGTCTCGGCATAGGTCCTGCCGTCCTCCCGGAGGAGGTCCCCGCGCCCGTCCTGCCACGTGAACAGCGGGCTTGCGGCGCGGCCGTGCGGATCCAGGTAGAGCAACCCGTGCATCTGCCCGGTCAGCCCGATGGCGCCGATCGGGGCGTGGCGCAGGACCAGCCGCCCGATCAGGGCTTCCGCTTTCGCCAGGATCCGGTCCGCGTCCTGGATCCTTTCCCAAGACCGGGGCGCATCCAGGAACGTGTCGTTGTCCAGGCACGCCGTCTCCAGCACTTCGCCGGTTTCGCAGAGAACGACCTGCGCACAGATGGTCGTGGTGCCGATGTCGAGTCCGACGGCTTTCATTTTTCCCCTCCGGAATCCGTCGCCGGCCGACGGAACAACAGCAGCACGGCCGCGCCGGCGAGCACGAACGAGATCAGGTACATGAACTGGAACCGACTGTGTTGAAACACGGCGTTGCTCACGACGGGCAGCCGGTTCATCACAAAATCGCCGATGACCGGGCCGGCCAGCATGGAAAGGCCCATGACCGCCGCGAACCAGCCCTCGTAGACCGTCCGGTCGTTTTCGGGCATCAGTTCGCACCGGCGGTTGAACACCGCGATGTTGAAACCGCTGTTGCCGATGCCGGAGAAAACGGGCGCGAGGTACAGCAGGAGAGTCGTTTCGCCCTGGACAAAACCGTAGATCAGGAACTCCAGGACCGCGATCAGCGCGGAAACCTTGAAAACGAACGGAAGTCCCATCCGGATGTCGATCCGGCTCCACAGCCGGGTGCACAGGATCAGCCCGAGGTATGCGATCATGTTGATCGCGGAAAGGACCTTGTAGTCGACGCCGAGATACCGGATGAGGTAGAGCGGCGTGAAAGATGCGGAAACGGTCAGGGCGGTCGTGTACAGGAACATGAAAAGCAGGAACCGGACATACTTCCGGGACGCCAGCGGTTCGGCCAGCATCGCGAACCGGAACTTGCGGGTCTTGTCGACGGTTTTCACCGGTTCCTTTACCTGGCACATGACGAGGATGTCGACGACGCCCAGCAGGAGTCCCGTGAGGAACACGATCAGGAATCCGAGATAGGACTTGCCTGTCCAGTCCAGCACAAACCCCATGAGGACCGTAAAAAAAGTGAAGACGATCCGGAGGACGAACACCCTTTTGTAGATGAAAACCTTGCGCTCGTCGTTGGAGAAGGAGTCGATCATCCAGACGCTGTAGCCGATTCCATAGATCCCCCACAGGATGTTGCCCGCGATGACCATGACCGTCAGGGCCGCCAGCGTCGCCGGCCCCTTGCCGAATGCCAGCGGCAGGAAGACGACGGAACAGACCAGCAGCCGGGAGACCGCCAGCAGGATCAGCAGGAACCGTTTACGTCGCGCCATCCGCTCGTAGAGGACAAAGGAGAACAGGGCGACAATGGATGCCCAGGTCAGGGAATTGTTCAGCAGTCCCACGAGGAAGTCCGAGCCGCCCAGCCAGACCAGGTAGCCCGACAGGAAAATGCCGGAGGTCAGGACCAGGGACGCGTTGATAAGCGCCCCGTCCAGGATGAACAGGAGCGACTTCCGTTTCTTTTCATCCTTCAGCAATCCGCCGATCTGCGGCAATACGGGCAGCGTTCCGGTCACCTCGCACGGGTCGTCTGCGACCATCATACCGTTGGCCGGACCGTTCGGAAAGGAGGTTGCCGGCGGGATCATCGAATATGACGATTTCGTCGCAATTTAACACGAATTCCATGCGTTATAATGGACGGGTAGATTTCAACCCATCCAGATCCCAGGAGGAACCCCGAATGATCAACAACATCCAGGACTGCACCACCCTGAGCAACGGCGTCCGCATGCCGTGGTTCGGTCTCGGCGTATGGCAGGTCCAGAACGAGGCCACCCTCGTGCAGGCCGTCCATGCCGCCGTTCGCGCCGGCTACCGCTCCATCGACACCGCCCGTGCCTATGTCAACGAGGACATGGTCGGCAAGGCTCTTGCTACCAGCCCGGTCCCGCGCGAGGAACTGTTCATCACCACCAAGCTCTGGAACGGCGACCAGGGGTATGACAACACGATCCAGTCCTATGAGGACAGCCTCCGGCTGCTCGGGCTGGACACGATCGACCTGTACCTGATCCACTGGCCGGTTCCCGAACTCGACAAGTACGCCGAATCGTGGAAGGCCATGGTGCGCCTTTATGAAGAAAAGCGCGTGCGCGCCATCGGCGTCTGCAACTTTAAACCGGCACACATCGAGCGACTGGTCCAGGAGACCGGAGTAGCCCCGATGGTCAACCAGGTCGAGTGCCACCCGCTCTTCGCGCAGCGCGATCTGCTGGCCTACTGCCTGGCGAACGGGATCCGGATGGAGGCCTACAGCCCGCTGCTCAACGGCCATCTGGACATGGTCGCGCCCGCGTTGGCCCCCATCGCGAAAAAGCACGGCAAGACGCCCGCGCAGATCGCGCTGCGCTGGCAGCTGGACCGCGGCGTCGTGGTCATTCCCAAGTCCGTGCATGAGAACCGCATCATCGAGAACGGAGACCTCTTCGATTTCTCGCTGGACGCCGAGGATATGGCCGCCGTCAACGCGCTGGACGACGGCACCCACTTCCTCCCCGATCCGGACGAGATGAACTTCTACGGCATACCGGGAACGATGCCGAAAAAGAAGAAATAAGGGCCCGCAAAAACACCCGAACAATTGTTTGACATCCCTTTTTTGCAGTGATATAGTCCCTGACAGAAGACATGGCCGGGCTACGGCCGGAGGGGGATTCCTATGCAGTATCGAAAGCTTGGCCGCACCGGGCGCGACGTGTCCGTCGTCGGTCTTGGGATGGAACACCTGGAGAAGTCCGACCGCAAGACGGTGACGGACATCCTGTCCTGCCTGATCGATCGGGGGGGCAATTTCATCGACCTCTTCATGGGCTCCCCGGACATCCGCGACCACGTCGGTGCAGCGCTCAAGGGCCGCCGGGACAAGATGATGGTGCAGGGCCACATCGGGGCCTGCTGGCAGGACAACCAGTACCTGCGCACCCGCGATCCCGGACTCTGCCGCACGTTTGTCGAGGACCTGCTGAGGCGCCTAGGTACCGATTACGTCGATGTGCTGATGGTCCATTTCGTCGACGAGGCCGACGAGTGGGACCGGATCGTCGCCCCGGGCGGGATCATGGACATGGCCCGCGCCTTCCGCGACGCCGGGCACGCAAGGGCCATCGGACTGAGCAGCCATGTGCCGTCCGTGGCGCAGCGGGCGGTGGAGAGCGGACTGCTCGATGTGCTCATGTATCCGGTCAATCCGATCTTCGACTCGATCCAGGGGGACCGGGACATCGAGGCGCTGTTCAACCCCGCCACGTTCGACGCGCACGGGATGGGAGCGGACGCCGCGCGCTCCGCCCTGTACGACGCCTGTGAAAAACACGGCACCGGCATCGTGTCGATGAAAACCTATGCCGCGGGCTGGCTGCTCGGCGGCAACAGCAAACTCAACCTCAAGATGACGCCCGCCCAGTGCATCCAGTACGCGCTCGACCGGCCGGGCGTCGCCTCGGCGCTGCCCGGCTGCCGTACGGTCGCCGAGATGGAGGCCGCGCTGCATTATCTCGACGCGACCGCCGGGGAACGCGATTACGCCGAGACGCTGGCGAACTCCCTGCTGTGGAACAAGACGAACCAATGCATGTACTGCAACCACTGCCTGCCCTGCCCGGCCGGCATCGACATCGGGGAGGTCACCCGGCTGCTGGACCGCATGGAATCCTCCGCGGCAGGGTTCGGGGAAGATACGATTCTCAGCGCGTATGCCGCGCTGTCCGCCCATGCGGGGGACTG
>CAZNGQ010000054.1:0-14204 GCA_964572095.1 uncultured Oscillospiraceae bacterium | reverse complement strand
CCTTTCCGGCGGCCAGCGCCAGCGCGTCGCCCTCGGCCGCGCCATCGTCCGTGACCCCAAGGTCTTCCTGATGGACGAGCCGCTCTCCAACCTCGACGCCAAGCTGCGCGTCCAGATGCGTGTCGAGATCACCCGCCTCCACCATCGCCTGCAGACCACCTTCATTTACGTCACGCATGACCAGACCGAAGCCATGACGATGGGTACCCGCATCGTGGTCATGAAGGATGGTTTCATCCAGCAGGTCGACTCGCCCACCAACCTGTACCTCCATCCGGTCAATATCTTCGTCGCCGGTTTCATGGGCATGCCGCCGATGAATTTCATCAACTGCACGATGACATGCGCCTCCGACTCGATCACACTCAAGTTCGGTGACAACGCGATCCGCTGCACCGATCCCAAGTACCTGACCAACGAGATCAGGGAGTTCGACGGCAAGGAAATGATCATGGGCGTCCGTCCCGAAGCGATCAGCGATGATCCGGCTGTCGTCGCCGCATCTACGGATTCCACCTTCCGCGGCGACATCGACGTCGTTGAGCTGCTTGGCGCGGAAGCCATGATCTATCTGACCTGCGGCAGCATCGCCCTGACCGCCCGTGTCGACCCCACGACGACCCGCGCCAAGGTCGGAGACTCCATCATGATGGCCATGGACAACACCCGCATCCATCTCTTTGACAAGGAAACGGAAAAGTCCCTGGTTCTCTGATTGCGAACCTGCTTGATTTGTCTTGAGGGACCGCCGCCGATGTTGAATCGGCGGCGGTCCTTTTCTTAATCCGTTCCATGCGTGATTCCAAATTCCATGGTTTCCACCTATGTTTCTGAAAGACTTACAAAATGTAAAAAAAGTGAACGTTGTACAACGTACGCACAAACAGCTCAGTAATATTGTGCAAAAACATGCTAGAGACTCGAATATGAACTTGTGTTGTGTGGCAATAAGCACAAATAACCGCAGAAAAAATTAGTTGCTGAAATTGCAATATCGTGATTGACACGAGTGCCTGTGGCATCTAGACTTGAGGACAAAAGTGAATAGCGATTCCGAAAAAGGTAAAGCAGGCGAAAGCCTGTGGCGCAAAACTTGAGGGCCTAAAGAACAGTGTTCTATGGTAGCCAGTTGCCGGATATTGGTTAGCGATCCCGTTTCTCGGTCGCAACCGTCCACAACCATTCCGCAGAACCACCTCCCCTCATCAAACGGAAACGTCCCGGCCTGACCATGGATGGCGGGAACGGACGTATTGCGTTTGCACCGCTGTTCCCGTTCGAACGGATCAGGCGGCTGTATTATTTGCGCCCTTTTTTGATCGAAGCATGGAAGCAAGACCTGCCGACACGGATGTCACCACATGACCAGGCGGCCTGACGGAACGCGAAGAGCGTACCGGATGGGCCGGGAAATGAGGAGGTGCCCGATGATCGACAGGCTTTTTGATCGTATCAATCTGCTGGAAAAGGGACTTGACGCAACCTGGTTGAAGAACGACGTGATCGCGAACAACATCGCAAACGCCGATACGCCGGAGTTCAAGTCCTCCCGCGTCGAGTTCGAGTCCGTTTTCCGCGATGTCATTGAATCGACGTCCGGAACCAGCGCTTCAGCTGCACCCACACGCACATCCGCTTTTGTGGATAACACCGTCCAGCGCACATCTTCCACCCGATTGTCTGACCTGACGGACAGCGACAGCCTGTCGCCGAACGTCAAGGTCAACCGTGACACCGCCATTCGCATGGACGGCAACAACGTCGATGTGGACGCGGAAATGAGCGAACTTGCCAAGAACTCCATTCTGTACGACACCCTTTCCTATGCCGCGTCCAGAGAACTCGGCCGCTTGAAAATGATCATCAACGAAGGGAACTAAACGCAATGGGTATGTTCAATACGCTCGATACCAGCGCTTCCGCGCTTACCGCACAAAGTTTCCGGATGGATGTCATTGCGCAGAACGTCGCCAATGCCACTACGACACGGACGGAGAACGGCGAGCCCTATCGGCGCCGCACGGTCGTTCTGGCCCAGCAGCAAGCCTCTTTCGCGGACACGCTGGCGTCGGCCCGTTCCGATCTGGAAAGTGGACGCGGGGTAATGGTGGCAAAGACCGCCGAGGACATGACGCCGTTCGAGCTGGTTTACGACCCGGCCAGCGAGGATGCGGACGAGAACGGATATGTCCGCATGCCCAACGTCGATGTCACCAGGGAATACGTCGACATGATCTCCGCCACGCGCTCATATGAAGCCAACATTACGGTCATGAACGCCACCAAGCGGATGGCGGTCAAGGCTCTCGAAATCGGAAAGTGAGGATAACCCATGTCGATGCAGATCACCAACTCGTTGGCCGCACAGAGACTCCAGAGCCTTTACAGCCAGAGCAACGCGTCGTCGTCCGCCTCGTCTTCGACATCGAACGCGTTTTCAGACATGCTGAACCAGGTCATGGAGCAAACAGGCGCTACGGAGAACGAAGCGCAGAAGCAGGCGACATCGCTGCTGACTGGTGAAACGGACAGCATCCATTCGGTCGTTCTGGCCAGCGAGAAAGCCGAAGTCGCCCTCCAGCTCACGCTCCAGATCCGGAACAAGGTACTGGACGCCTACAACGAAGTCATGCGAATGCAAATCTGATCTCCCCTGACCAGCACCCCCCTCGAGCAGGCACGCAATCGGCAACAAGAGACTTGCAGGTAATGATGGGAGCAGGATGAAAGCATCGTCACTGACCGAATCACTGGGATTCATCGGTACAGCCTGGGGAAAACTCCGTGACTCCTGGAAAGCAATGGACACGGGAAAACACCGCCTGATCATCGGTCTGGCGGTCGTTGTCATGATCATGGCGGGCTTTGCCGTCTGGCTTCTCAATTTTACCTCCTACGGCGTCCTGTACACCAACCTGTCCACCGGCGAGGCCGGCGAGATCCTGGCCCAGCTCCAGGAGATGGGCATCGATGCGAAACCCGACGGCAGCGATACGATCCTGGTTCCGCAAGACAGCATCGACACGGTTCGGATGGAACTGGCGGCGGCCGGCCTTCCGCGCAATGAGCAAAACCTCGACATTCTGGACAAGGGAACGGGATTCGGCGTGACGGAGGACGACAAATCGGTCTATCGACGCTACCAGCTGCAGCAGGATCTCCAGAACGCGATCAAGACATTCGACGGCGTTTCCGAGGCCCGGGTCTCCCTGATCATCCCCAAGGAGAGCGTCTTCCTGATCGAAGACCAGAAAACCGCGGCCGCAGCGGCCGTTCTGCTGACCCTGAAACCCGGCGCCGAACTGACTTCCGGCAACGTCAAGGCGATATCCGAACTCGTGCAGCACAGTGTTCCGGACCTGGTGGAAGACAACATCAGCATCATCGACAGCAACATGAACGTGCTGAACACCCACAGCGACACCGACGAATCGCTCGCCGAGGATCGCCAGAACCTCCAGCAGCAGGTCAGCGACCGTCTGCAGGGTCAGGTGATGGCGCTGCTGCAGCCGGTTTTCGGTGTCGGCAAGGTGTTGGCCGAAGTGAACGTGACACTGGACTTTGACCAGGCGACTGTGGAAAGCATCCGTTTCGAGCCCGCCGAAGGATCGAGCGAAGGGATCATCGCCAACATCGATTCCATCCGGGAAGTGGCCAGCGGAGCGAACGATTCCAGCGCAGGCGCCGGCACCGATTCGAACGGCACCGGGATCACCACCTACCCGGTGGTTGGAGTCGACAACTCCGTCTACGAGAAAAACTCGGAACAGATCACATACGAGATCAACACCATCAAGGAAAGCCTCGTCAAGGCCAAGGGATCTGTCAAGCAGCTGAGTGTCTCGGTGCTGCTCGACAGCCGTGACAGCACCGCCGCGGATTATGCGGAGAATGTGCGCAACCTGGTGTCCTCCGCCATCGGCGTGTCGGGCGACACCATCACAGTGGAAAGCCTGCCCTTCAACGGCACGCAGGAGATGGACAGCACCTGGGAAGAGTACAACCGGGTCAACGAGAAGATGGTCCAGTGGGAGCGCACCCGTTTCTTCCTGCTGCTCGGCGCCGGCGTCGTCGTGTTCCTTGTCACGATGGCGCTCATTCTCCGTGCGCTTCGCGGCGGTTCCCGTGAATCCGGAAGGGACATCATCGACATGCTGCCCCCCAACCGTCTCAACGCCGCCCTCCGGGAGATCAAGTCGGGCGCGCTGCACGAGGCGATCGCGTCGGTTCCCATGATTCCGCTGGCCGAACTGCAGTCGGAAACCGCGCAGGAGAGAAAAGCGATCGAGCAGTACATCGAGACCAACCCCGAACTTGTCGCCAACATCCTGCGCAGCTGGCTGGCTGAAGAGACGAGGTAAGCGGAATGGCATATGCGATCACCACCCGTTCGGCCAGGGAGAAAGCCGCGATACTCCTGATCGCCATCGGCAAGGAAACCTCGGCCAAGGTCTTCCAGCAGCTCAACGACGACGAGATCGAGCAGCTGACTCTTGAAATCGCCAACATCCGGAAAATCGACTCCAAAACGCAGAATGAAGTCATCAGGGAATTCCACGAGGCCTTTGTCGCCCAGAACTACATCATGGACGGCGGCATAGACTACGCCATGGAGATCCTCAACAAGGCGATCGGCCAACAGCGCGCGTACGATCTGATCGGTAAACTCACCTCGACCCTGCAGGTGCGGCCGTTCGACTTTGCCCGCCGGCTCGACCCGAGCCAGCTGCTCAATATCATCCAGCATGAACAGCCGCAGACGATCGCGTTGATCCTCTCCTACCTGGATTCCCGGCAGGCCGCCCCGATCCTCAGCTCGCTCCCCATGGAAATCCAGTCGTCCGTCGTCGCCCGGATCGCCCGTATGGGCAAGACCTCGCCGGAACACATCAAAGAAGTGGAACGCGTGCTGGAAAAGAAACTTTCGACGCTGGGCGTGTCGGACTATACGAAAGTCGGCGGCATCAATACGGCGGTCGACATCCTGAACGCGATCGACCGCGGATCTGAGAAATTCATCCTCGAGAGCCTGAGCGCGCAGAACCGTGAACTGGCGGACGAGATCAAGAGCAAGATGTTCCTGTTCGACGACATCGTCAAACTGAACCGTGTCTCGATGCAGCGCGTGTTGAAGGAAGTGAACAACGACGACCTGGTGCTCGCGCTGAAGGGGGTCAAGCAGGCGGTACAGGATTTCGTCTTCGAGAACATCTCCAAGCGCATGCAGGAGATGATCCGCGAAGAGATGGAGATCAAGGGCCAAATCCGAATCCGGGACGCGGAGGAAGCGCAGCAGAAGATCGTGAACGTCATCCGGAAACTGGAAGAGGCCGGCGAAGTCGTCATAGCCCGCGGACAGGAGGAACAGCTCATTGGGTAGGATCCTGAAGTCCTCCATGGTGCTGCTGGATTCGGACAGGCCGATTGTCATCGACTTGTGTGACCGTATCCTCCGTCCGTTGTCCGATCTCGATGGCGACGGGGGCATCGACCTGGCCGACCATGTGCTGAACGGATTGATGGAGCGCGCCAAGACCGGCGCGGCCACCTTGATGGAACAGGCTGTGACCGAAGCCGACGCCATGCGCAGGCAGGCCTCGGAGGAGGGATACCGCGAGGGCTTGAAGAGGGCCGAAGCGGAAAGGGAAGCCATGATCCGGAACCTGGCTGTCCGGAACAACGAGGAGAAGGCCGCCATGCAGGCGGACTTCGACCGGAGAATCGACGAGCTGGAGCCGGAAATCCTCGAACTGTCCCTCGCCATTGCCGAAAAGATCCTGCATATCGAACTTACACGCAACGACCGGGCGTTTTCCAGCCTGGTGAAATATGCCCTGTCAAGACTGAAGGCCGGTGAGCGCGGAACGATCCGCATCGGACGCGACGATTATTTCCGGTCCGTGCAGGCGGATGCGGACCTGTTGTCGGAAGCGCAGGACAACTTCGAGTTTTCCGTGGACGACAGCCTGCCCGATGGTGGCTGCCGGATCGAATCCACTTCCGGCAACATCGACGCCGGTATGGACGTGCAGCTGGCCAGTGTCGCGCGGGCCTTGCGGGGAGATGACGAATGAGCGGCTTCCGGGCGCAGTCCTACACCTGGATGCTCGACGGCATGGACCCCGTCCGCTACAGCGGTACGGTCAGTCAGCTGATCGGCCTTGCCGTGGAATCATCCGGTCCCGTTTCCCGAATCGGGGATGTCTGCCGGATATTCTCCCCGAGGCAGGACTCCTGGGTGGATGCCGAGGTGGTCGGTTTCCGCGACAGCAAGATCGTGCTGATGCCGTTTGGAAAACTGTCGGGAATCGGTCCCGGCTGCCTGGTCCTGGCGTCCGGCCATGGCCTTCAGGTCAAGGTGGGGATGGAACTTCGCGGCCGCATCCTGGACGGTCTGGGTCACCCGATCGACGGACTGGGCCCGATCCGCGGCGGACAGTTGTTCGACACGGACAATCCGCCGCCCAACCCGCTGTCGCGCAGCCGGATCGAACAGCCGCTGCCGTTCGGCGTCAAGGCGCTTGACGGGCTTCTCACCTGCGGCCGCGGCCAGCGCATCGGCATCTTCGCGGGCAGCGGAGTCGGGAAAAGCACGCTGATGGGTATGATCGCCCGGAACTCACAGTCCGACATCAATGTGATCACACTGGTCGGAGAGCGCGGCAGGGAAGTCCGGGAATTCGTTGAGAAAGATTTGCAGGCGGAAGGGCTGGCCAAGTCGGTGCTGGTGGTCGCGACCTCCGACCAGCCCGCCCTTGTCCGCCAGAAGTCCGCCATGCTGGGGACGGCCATCGCGGAATACTTCCGAAGCCAGGGACTCCACGTCCTGCTGCTGATGGATTCACTGACGCGTTTTGCCATGGCGCAGCGGGAGATCGGGATGTCCATCGGCGAGCCGCCGGTTTCGCGCGGATACACCCCGTCCGTCTTCAACATCCTGCCCCGGCTCCTCGAGCGTTCCGGCAATGCGGAACACGGCTCGATCACCGGACTGTACACCGTGCTGGTGGAAGGCGATGACATGAACGAGCCGGTCGCCGACACGGTCCGCGGGATCCTGGACGGGCACATCGTGCTTTCCAGGAAGCTTGCCCACCGCAACCACTACCCCGCGATCGACGTGCTGGCCAGCGTCAGCCGCATCATGCCGGACATCGCCTCGAAAGAACACCTGTCCGCAGCCGGATTCCTGCGTCGAAACCTCAGCGTCTACCAGGAAGCGCAGGACCTGATCCACATCGGCGCATACAAGAAGGGCGCCAGCGCGGAAATCGACGAAGCCGTCCGCCTGCACCCCCTCATCAACGGGTTCCTCTGCCAGGGGGTCGGCGACAATGTCCCGTTTCACGAGACGGAACGCCAGTTGGCGGAACTCGCGGGGGTGAGCGCGTGAAGAAGTTCGTTTTTACGCTGGAAACCCTTCTCGCGACCCGGGAGATGCAGGAAGCGGAAGTGAAAAAGGAACTGTCCCTCATCGAGAAACGGCTCAACGAGGAGCGATTCCTGCTGGAATGCCTCGAAAACGAAATGGCGGAGCTGCGAAGCATCTGGCACACGCAAATGGTCGCCGGCGTGAGCCCGCTCTCCCTCCGGCAATTCGACCATTGCTTCAATCGTCTTCGCGAGCAGCAGGCCGCCCAGAAAAAGGCCATCCAGCGCGTCGAGACGGAACGGGCCGCCTGCCAGGAACGGATGCGCCAGGCCATGACGGAAGTCAAGGCGCTGTTGAACCTGAAAGACCAGCAGCTGGAAGACTATAAAGCGGAGTCGAGCCGGGAGATGGAAAACGAAATCGGAGAATGGGTGTCCAGCCGCAGAAGCTCGGCGGTCGGACTGGGAGGATAGGGAATGAAAAAGAGGTTGGAAGAAGATCCGGCCGACCTGGCCGGCGACCCGGTGGTGAAAGCCGGAAAAGCCGCTCACGAGAAGAAAGCGGCAGCGCCAAAAGCGAAAACCGCAAAACCGGCTGAAGCCCGTACCAAAAAGAACGGCGGCTTCGCGGGCGGCATGCTGACCGGACTCCTTCTTCTGCTCCTCGTCGTCGGCGGGGCGACGGCGGCCCTGTATTTCAACCTCGGCGGGCTCGCGACACAGGCGATCGGGTTGCTGGATCTGGATTCCGAACAGGCGCGGATTCAACAGGAACGCACGCTCGAACTGGACCGCAGGGCATCGGAACTCGAGGCGGACCAGACCACGCTCGGCGAAGCGCAGAAAACCCTGGACCGCGACCGTGCCGCACTGGACAAACGCGAACTCGATATCAAAACGCTGGAAGCGGACCTCGATGCGAAAAGCGCGCTGCTGGCCGGAGAGCAGGCCGACCTCGCCAGCGTCGTGGCCATCTACGAGGCGCTCGACCCGGAGAAGGCCGCTGCCGTGCTGGCAGCATCAAAAGACGACAAGATGCTGGTGGTCATTCTGAAGAACATGACACAGACTCGCGTATCCCAGATCCTGGGCAAAATGGACGACGCCAAGGCCGCGGAACTGCTCGCGCTTCTTGCGGGAGACACCGCCGGCTGAAACCACCGGCCGGAAGCAGACTGAAGGAGGACACCATGACCACAAGGACCGCCATGCCCGCCGCCCCGGTACAGACAGCCCGGGCTTCCCTTGCGCTGGACAGCCTCAAGAAGCCGGCCGCCGGTCCGGAAGGGCTCTTCCAGGCGATATGCCGGGATATCGCGCAGCAGGAGGATCCGGCCGAGGAAGCGCAAGCCGACCTCTCCCCGATTTCAGACGTACCCGGTATTCCGATCTTTGTTCCGACAACCATGCCGGTTTACATGTGCACGCCTGAACAGGCTTCCGGCCAGACCGTGTCCTTGCCGCCGGTTCCGGCTGCAAACCCAATGGATACAATGGCGGTCGCGCTGTCCGCGTCACTGCCGGCGATGGAAACGCCGCAGGCCGCTGGAATCGAGGGTGATGTATTTGCGGCAGTACAGAACGCATTGGATTTGGTCCAGGCGGAACAACCCATCCGTAAGGGTTCAACGGCAGCCGCTGTGGAGTTTCCTGCTGCCATCGCAACGGAAGTCGCGGAGGCAGTGGTCGCCACCCCGCCGGCAGACGCGGTGGTCGCCACCCGGCCGGAAGCGGTTGCGACCGTGGCGCAGGTGGAGGCAACTCCGGTCGAGCGGACCGCTCCTTCCGCCGCCGCGGAAATCAAGGCGGCCGCTCAGGACAACGTCGGAGCCGTATCCGCGACCGTCACAACGACGTCATCCGGAAAATCCGACACAGCCCGCGACGCAAAAACAAAAGACAGGCAATTCGAAGCAGCACCCGGCATCCGGAACAAAACCGTCGGGCTTTCCGAGCATGGGCGTTTCTACGAACCGGCAGCCGTGACACAACCCACAGGAACACCAGTCGAGGACGGCAGGGTCCAGGGACCGCTCCTCGTGCGGCAGATCGTCGAATCGATGGAATACACTGCGACCGCGGAGACGAGGGAAATGACCATCCAGCTCAAGCCGGATGTCTTCGGCGAGCTGAAAATCAAGCTGGAACTGGATGACGGCCTGCTCCGCGCGCAGATCGTCACTGACAGCCATCCGACCCGTGTCCTCCTGCAGGCTCACCTTTCAAAACTGCAGGATGCATTGGCGGAGAAGGGAATCGTCCTCCAGGACATCCAGATCGAGTACAGTGCTCCAAACACGGACGGGCGCCAGCCGGAGCAATCCGGATACGACCAGGACCGAAGGCCTTCACCTCGCGGCATGGCATATGGACAATCCCAGGCACCTGAGCCGGAAGCCGCTCCGGTACGGAAGCGGCAGTCCGGACGGCCAACCTGGGCGGGCGGAATCGACATGCTGGCCTGAAAGGCCAATCGGAAAGGGGACCCCATGGACGTTTCTCAAATCGGTTCCGCGAATGCCTACCAGTCGGCGGAGAAAACCGCAAGAAGCACGGGTACAGAGCTGGACAAGGATGCTTTCCTGCAGATCCTGGTCAGCCAGCTGAAGAACCAGGACCCGCTCAGCCCGATGGAAGACAAGGATTTCATTGCGCAGATGGCGCAGTTCAGCATGCTGGAGCAGCTTCAGGACATGAACGCGGGCAATACCTTCGGCCAGGCGGCCGCTCTGGTGGGAAAAAGCGTCATGGCGCCCATGACCGATTCGTCCGGTATGGACATGATCCTCGAAGGCGTCGTCACAAGCGTTTTCGCCAGAGATGGAACCACTTATCTGGAGATCGGCGGCTATTCCATTCCATACGACCAGAACATCGTCGTCTTTGACAACGGCAGCGTAGGACTCTGACCAGGCAAGCAAAAACAATCGGATCACAGGAGGAAGAACATGCTTCGATCAATGTACTCAGGAATCACCGGACTGAAGAACCATCAAATCAAAATGGACGTTGTGGGCAACAACATCGCCAATGTCAACACCGTCGGCTTCAAAGCCAGTCGTGTCACCTTCCAGGACATCTACTCCCAGTCGGTGCGGCCGGCGGCGGCCCCCAACGTCGGCGCGGGAACCGGCGGCACCAACCCGCAGCAGATCGGCCTGGGCGTCACGCTGGGCTCCATCGATGTCCTGCATACGAACTCCGCGACGGAGTACACCGGTTCCCCGCTGGATCTGAGCCTGGATGGCGACGGATTCTTCGTCGTCAACAACGGCGAGCAGAACCTGTTCACCCGTGCCGGCAATTTCTATACGGACCGCGACAACAATCTGGTCAATGCAAGCGGCATGTATGTGCAGGGATGGTCCCGTCCGGCCCCGACGGATCCCCCGACACCGGTCGTCATTCCGGATTCTCCGCCGGATCCGCTGCAAAACATTCAGATTTCCTCGGATTACTACGATATCAGTATTAACAAGAACGGCGAAGTCATCGGAATCAACCAGACGACGCAGGACAAGGAGATCATCGCGAAGATCGCGCTGGCGACCTTCAACAACCAGAGTTCACTCCAGAAGATGGGCGAGAGCGTCTACGCACAGAACCTCAACTCGGGCGATGCAGAGTATGTGTTTCCGGGAAGTTCCGGCGCGGCGTTCGTCAATCCGTCTTCACTGGAAATGTCCAACGTGGATCTGGCCAAGGAGTTTACGGACATGATCGTGACCCAGCGCGGATTCCAGGCGAACTCCCGCGTCATCACGACGTCGGACCAACTGTTGGAAGAACTCGTCAACCTCAAGCGGTGATCACCTGCAATCGAGACAAACGGCAACGGAGGGTAGCATGATCCATCTGACACGAATGAACAACCGGCCGTTTGTATTGAATTGCGACCTGATCGAAATGGTGGAGGAGACTCCTGACACGGTCGTCACGATGACGACCGGACGCAAGTTTCTTGTGGAAGAATCGGCGGACGAGATCCTGGAACGGGTGATCCGGTTCCGAAACCGTTGTTTCCATGATTTGGAGTTCCGGTTTGTCTCGACGCGGGAAGTCGAGGAGACACAATGAAATCCACAGGAGTAGGGCTGGTTGCGGCATTGGTCTTTATCGTTGTCAGCATCATGCTGAACGGAAACATATCGACCTACTTTGACCCGGCTTCCATCATGATCGTCTTTGGCGGAACTGCGGCCGCGCTGCTGGTCACCTATTCGTTCGAGCAGGTCAAGGCGTTTCTGCCCAGATTGAGAGATGCGTTCAAGAAGAGCGACATCGACCTCGAAGCCGATATGGAGCGGATCCTGGCACTCGCCAATGTCGCCCGGCGTGAAGGGCTGCTTGCCCTCGACGGAGAGGACTTCGGAGATCCGTTCCTGCAGAAAGGCATCGAGATGATCGTGGACGGCACCGATCCGGATCTGTTCAAGGATGTCATGGAAACCACGATCGGCAAGAAAGAGGAGGAGGACGGGCTCTCTCAGAAGATCCTGACCAGCGGAGCACAGTATGCACCCGCTTTCGGCATGGTCGGAACCTTGATCGGGTTGATCAACATGCTCATGTCACTCGAGGATTCGTCCACGCTTGGCCCCAACATGGGTGTCGCGCTGATCACGACCTTCTACGGCGTTATCCTGGCAAACATGTTCTTCCTGCCGTTCGCGGCGAAGTTGAAAACCGCGTCGGACCTGCGCCTGCTGCGTTACGAGATGATGCTTGAGGGGATGCTCTCCCTGCAGAACGGTGAGAATCCGCGGATCATCCGTGAGAAACTGATCGCGTTCATCCCGAATTCACTTAGAAAGCCGGCGGTTGTCGCCGAAACGGAAGGAGCAGGCGCAGCCATTCATGCCGAGGAAGAAACCGAGTGAGTCGTCGGGCGGCGGCGAAGGCAACTGGATGAACACCTATGGGGACCTCGTCACCCTTCTGCTGACGTTTTTTGTGCTGCTGTATTCGTTTTCCAGCATCGACGCCGCCAAATGGCAGGAGCTGGTGGTTGCGTTTTCCGGAGGCAGCGGGGTGTTTGAAAACAGCAGTCCCGGGAAGACAAATCCCTCCATCGCCCCACCCAAGCAGGCTCCGGCGGTCATCACCATCGTTCCGCCATCCATCACCCCGACGCCGATGCCTGCGCTGACCATACCGAATCCAACCCCGACTGTGACACCGGAGCCAACCCCGCCTCCGACCCCGATCCCGTCGGCGGCGACCCGGCCCGCACCAACACCGGTTCCGGCCAGCGCGGACATCTTCAACGAGATCAGCGGCCTCTTGCGGGATTCGGCCCTTGGCGACGGGATCCGCATCGAATATGACGAATCGGAGATCACGGTCCGGTTGATCGCTTCCATCCTGTTCGAACCCGGAAGCGACCGGCTGCTGCCGGAAGCCGGTTCGATTCTGTCCGGGGTAGCCGGAATCGTCGACAAGTATAAAGGGGATATCACCGGGCTTCGCACCGAGGGTCATACAGACAGTGTGACCCCGCCCGAGGGGGATATCCAAAGCAAATGGGAACTGGCCGGACGGCGTGCGGCACATGTCCTGCAATATCTGGTAGAACGTTGCAGCATCGACGAGGCCATGGTCTATACGGTCGGATATGGAAGTGCCCGCCCGATCGCATCGGACGACACCCCCGAAGGACAGAACCAGAACAACCGCGTCGACATCGTCATCACATCATAAGAAAGGGGGGATACCCGTGAAAAAGATCATTCTGATCATAGTGGCCGTGCTGGTTGTCAGTCTCGGGGGGTTCCTTTTCATGATGTCAGGGAAGAAAGAGAAGGACCGTTCATTCAGTTACGATCCGGGCGAGTATTTTGTAACGGACATTCACACCAGCACCCGACTGCTTAAGGCGGATTTCATGATTGAGATGGCGGATATCCGAAAAAAGGAATATTACGTCGAGAACAATCACCGGATCCGGGATGTGGTCATTCGGACAATACGCGGCAAGACCGAGACGGAGCTGCAGAGTTCGGACATTCAGGACTCCATTTCCGACGCGATCGTAGCCGGGCTGAATACAGAGTTCGAAACGACGGATTTCATCAAAATCTATTTCAACGAATTCGTCATCCAATAACGAACAAGACGAACGAAAGGAAACGAGCATGGCGGACATCCTGTCTCAAAACGAGATCGATCAGCTGCTGCAGGCACTCAACGACGGCAACGCGGATGCGCTGCTGGGTGAGACCGCGGTCGAGCTGCGTGTCAAGCCATACGATTTTCGGACGGCCAACCGGATTCCCCGCGACCAGATCAAGACGCTCCATATCATCTACGAAAACTTTGCGCGGTTGCTGTCCACCTACCTGACCGGCACGCTCGGCGCGATGTGCGAGACCAATGTCGCATTCATCGAGGAGCAAACCTACTTTGAATTCTCCAACTCGGTACCGCCCAACAGCATCCTGGCCATCCTGGCCATGCAGCCGCTGCAAAGTCCCGTCCTGCTGCGCGTGTCTCCCGAGCTTTCCTATATGATCCTCGAGTGCCTGCTTGGCGGCATGGAAATGGCGTCGGACATCCGCCGGAACTTTACGGAGATCGACCTGGTCATCCTGGAGAAGATCGTCCGCCAGATCCTGCCGCTTTGCGACGAATCCTGGGAAAAGATCCTGTCGGTCACGACCCGGCTGGACGGCATGGAAACCAGTGTCCAGTTCGCGCAGATCGTACCGCCCAACGAAACAATCGCCATCGTGACCATCAGCGCCCGCATCGGTACCCAGGAGGGCCTGGTCAATATCTGCATCCCGCAGATGGCCCTCGAACCGATCGCGAAGATTCTCAACACCAGGCTGCTG
>CAZNGQ010000053.1:0-14364 GCA_964572095.1 uncultured Oscillospiraceae bacterium | reverse complement strand
CCAGGAAATGCCGGCGATTGTTCAGGCCGGTGACCGCGTCCGTTCGGGAAAGGCGCTCCAGCCGGGCGTTCGCCTCCCGCAGTTCGACCGTGCGCTGTGCGATCCGTTCCTCCAGCAGTTCATTGGCGTGCTTCTCGTGCAGCAGCAGGCTGCGCTTGTGCCCGATGTTCTGGATAAACGCGCTCAGCACCTGGTGCAGCAGGACAATGCCGACCATGAAGGTCATGGTGTACAAGTCGAACCCCCGGATCAGCCCGACGACAATCGGTGTGACCACAAGAAACAGCGCCTTTCGGCTTGGTGTATAGTCCACTCGATCGGAAAACCGTTCGGGCTGCGGCAGCTCGCGCAGTTCACCGGGGAGAGGGATGCCGGACGCGCGGTGTTCCTGAACCGTCGTCAGCTGTCGGGCGCCAAGCAGCAATCCCTTGGCGACTATGATGAAGGACGTGATATACAGGATGTCGATCAGCGTATTGGGGACATACGTGCCATTGTAGATCTGGTAGACATAGATCATGTCCGAAACGATATACATGCCGATTCCGGCCGCGGCGATCCAGACCGGGCGCGGGATGCGGTTCAACCGCGTGGAGATGAACCAGACGAACAGGCTGCAGATCGCGATCGCGTCGCCCACGAGGTAGACGAACGAGGAAAAATACGTCGCGGAGTAAGTCCCGAAATCCGCGTCGGTGCCCCGGTAGAACAGGATCCAGATAAAGCTGACGGACATCGTCGCCGTCACGGCAATGTCCAGCAGGAACTGGACCTTGTTCATCATTTTCAGCTGGCTCAGCAGGAGTCCCAGGGTGGAGGCGGCCAGGAACAGGTTCGGCGCGATGTAGAGGTACATGAACAGGTCCAGGTCTTCCGGATTCTGCTGGAGCACCAGGTCGAAGAACGCCCACAGGGTGTCGGTCGCAGCCCAGCTCAGAAAATACAGGGACAACAGCAGAATGGGGACCTTGGCCTGCTCGGTCCTCCCGGCAAACAGCAGGAGCAGGATGCCGATGCCGCCGATGATCAGCGGGGACAGGATATTCGCGACATCGTCGAGACGCAGCAACACGGCCAGCACATAACTGACTATCGCTATCCCGAGCAAACCTTCTGCCATCCGGTAGGCTTTTTGCGACATGCGCCACCTGTTCCGTCTTGATGCGATTGCCCGCCCTTGGGCCGTGGAATAAGCGCAAACGCGCAGATGGCCCGAGAGCGGGGAGATAATACAGTTATCGGTTATAAACGGGAGATCTGAAGCCGTTTCGCTAAAAATTTACATGTGGCCGGATAGGCTGTCAACGAAAAAAATGTGAAGAGGTCAAAATAAACCAAAACCCGGCAAAAACCGAATTGTTGCAATCCATGCGGCTGTTGATGGCACTTAACGGGTCGCTACCAGCACACAGGCCTGCACGGCTTCCAGGCCGAGTTCGGCGATCCGTGCCATCAGCGCTTCATCATGGGTGCCGGGCTGCAGCCACAAGTAACGGACGCCGAGACGGGCCGCTTCTTCGACGACCGCCATGCCGCGCGCCGGGGGAATCACGAAGTTGATGACATCGGGGACGACTGGGAGCGAGGCGAGATCGGGGTAGCACGGGTCGTCCTCGACGGTATCGTACCCGGGATTCACCGCATAGACCTGATACCCCTTGAGCTTGAGTTTACGGTAGATCCGGTTGCCGAATTTTTCATGGTTCCGGTTGGCGCCGACAACGGCCCAGACCTTTTTTTCGAGCATTATCTCTTCAAGCATGCGTTGATCTCCTTATCGACCCTTCATGGAATCGGAATGCAGTTACAGTATAGCCGAAAAAAGGCAGGGGAAATGTGACCCGGCGCACACTCGGGGCGCCTGTGTTCAAGCGGATTCCTCGTTCCGGAAGATTTCGACCCGGTTGCGCCCGTTCTGCTTCGCCCGGTAGAGCGCCTCGTCCGCGGTCGCATAGTAGTTCTTGCCGCCCCCGGCGAGGTCGTGCCGCAGAAGCGCCACACCGAAACTGGCAGTCACGCGGATCTCGTCCCCGTCGATTCGGACGACCAGCTTCTCGATGCCCTCCCGCAGTTTTTCCGCCACGCCGGTCCCGACCTGCAGATTGGTCTCGGGAAGCAGGATGAGAAACTCCTCGCCGCCCAGGCGGGAGATCAGGTCGGTCCTGCGGATGCTTGCCGCCAGCACGTCGGCACACTTGCACAGCACCTCGTCGCCGGCCGGATGGCCGAACGTGTCGTTGATCTGCTTGAAATGATCGATGTCCATCAGGATCAGGCAGTCCACCGCATCGTGATGGCGGCGGTCGAGCGTGCCTTCGATGTGCCGGTCGAAAAACCTCCGGTTCGGAAGGCCGGTCAGCCAGTCGAAAAAGGCCATCTTCTCAAGCTCGCGGTTCTTGTGTTCCAACTCGCGCTGCTGGCTGTCGATCCGCGCTTTCTGGCGCAGGTTCACATAATGGTAGTTCCACATCAGGATGGACAGGAACGCCCCGATCCCGGCTCCGAACACCCCGTTGATCTGGTGGTTCATCACCGTATCGGAAGGCGAGCCGGTAACCCCGACCATGACACAGAAAGCCATATAGGAGAGCAGATACAGGATAACCGCCGACGCCGGGCGGATCAGGAGCACGACCCCGGTCACGATGCAGGCGAGCAGGTAGGCGATGACACCGCCCATGGCCCGCTGCCCCAGGATGGAGACGAGGATGCCCGTTCCCTGGATGGAGGCCGCGAACAGGATGGTCAGTGCCTTGATCCTTTTGCCGCAGGTCTTGTGATTGCGCAGCAGATGGGCCGCGAGCGCGGTCAATCCCATCACGACGGTAAAACACACATGAAAGTACAGGACGGTCATCTTCCATGCTTCGTAGACCTGACCCTGCGCGAGGGGGATCAGCAGCTGGAGGACGAGACTGAGTTCCAGCGGGATCGCGATGAGGGCGGCCAAACGGATCCGCCGGACATTGGTCAGCGCGCAGGAACTCCAGACTTCCGAAAAAGCCCGGTTCTGCAATTGGAATCTCATCGACAAGGTGCTGACTTTGGATGCCGGACGCTTCATGGAACCCCCATGTCTTTTGGTGAAGGATACTGCACGCGAACCGGCATTACAACCCTTCTATCGGACCGACTTACGCACACTTGATTCCTTTTTCGGATGGAAAACGGTATAAAGGAATTAACCGGATGAAAGGATCGTACCGTTATGGATGTCTCGCTGCGGGCGTTGAGCCGGGCCGATGGCATGGATGACGCGCTCTACAACATGGCGCAGGAGTGCCCGACCGAGGAAAACGGTTTCCTCAACGGCGCGCACGGACTGTCGCGCGACGCGTTTCCCGTCTGGATCGCCCGGCAGGAGGAGATCGCCCGCGGCATCGGATTGCCGGAGGGGTTTGTCCGCCAGTCCGTCTACTGGATGTTCGTGGACGGCAGGCCGGTAGGCAGCGCCAAACTCCGGCACGGGCTCAGCGACGCGCTCCGGATCGAAGGCGGCAACATCGGCTACGGCATCCGGCCGACAGAACGCGGCAAGGGCTATGGCCGGCTCCTCCTTGGTCTCATGCTCGCCGAAGCCGGCCGCCAGGGGCTTTCCCGTGTGCTCGTCACGGTGAACAACACCAACGTCCCCTCCCTCCGCGTCGCGCGCGCCAACGGCGGCATGCTGGAAAAGCGGACGGCGGAACGCAGCTACTTCTGGTATGACCTCGCGCAGTGAGGATGGAACGGTTGATGGAGGCAATCCTCCAGGATTGGAGATCGCATGAAAATCGTCAATCTCACCCTGGATCTAGTGGACGATTGTGTCGAGCTGTTCCTGCAGGGACTGCGCCGGCAGGCCGACGCGTCACCCGCCCTCGAAATCGGCCACCTCGACGCGGACGCGGTGCGTTCGATGCTGGCCGACCAGATCGAACGGACAGGAGGCGTCGCCGCGACGGACAACACCTGCCTGGTCGGTTACATGACCGGATGGGTGGTGGATGGCCTGCTCGGCCCGCGGAAAGCGGCCTACAGCCCCGAGTGGGCGCACGCGGCGCTGCCGGAGGGGGCGTTCGACACGTACTGCGCGCTCTACCGGGCCATCGGCCAGCAGTGGGTCGACCTGGGCTGCGCGACGCATGTGGTCAACCTGCTCCATGCGGAGACCGCTGCGCGCGAGTCGCTTAGCTGGAACGGATTCGGGTTCCTGTGCCTCGACGCCGTGAGGAAGATCGAGCCGATCGGCGTTCTGGTCCCGCCCGGCCTGCATGTCACCCGGATGGGGGACTCGGATATCGAAGCCGGGCTGCTGATGGCCAACGGGCTGAACCGGCATCTGGCCGCTTCCCCGTCGTTCAAGCCCGATCCCGGAAGCGAGACCGCGGAGCGGATGGCCGCGTGGCTTACCGATCCGGACCACCACGCCTGGCTGGCATGGAAAGGGTCCCGCCCCATCGGCTACATGAAATGCGAGCCGATCGAGGAGGGCGCCGCGTGGATCGTCCGCGGCGAGGGGTCGTTCGCGGTGAACGGGGCTTTCGTCTATCCGGAAGACCGCGTGGGGGGAGTGGCGAAAACCCTACTGTCCACCATCATGACCTGGGCCTGGAGCGAAGGGTACAAGCGCTGTTCCGTGGATTTCGAGGCCGCCAACCACGAGTCCTGCCGATTCTGGCTGCGCCACTTCCAGCCGGTCTGCGTTTCCATGCTGCGGCGGCTGGACGAGCGGATCCTGCAGGGCGGGACGGAAGACGGCAGGAATGGATAGGAACGCCCGGATCGTCATCACGGAAAACGGACCTTATCTCGTATCGGGCGGAGTCCCGCTTACCGAGAAAATCATTCAACCGGCGGGAAATGTCTACATCCTGAAAGAAGGCCGGGCGCTGCCTCAGGCGGACGAATACGCATTGTGCCGCTGCGGCCGATCAAGAAATGCCCCGTTCTGCGACAGTTCCCATCTCCAGGCGGTATTCGACGGTACGGAGACCGCGGCGCGGGAACCCTATGAAGCCCGCGCGGAAATACTCTCCGGACCGGCCGTCGACCTGCAGGATGACGACCGGTGCGCGTTCGCCCGCTTTTGCTACCAGGAGAGGGGAACGGCCTGGCAGCTGACGATGATGTCCGACGACCCCGAATGCAAGGCGCAGGCGATCCAGGGCGCCTCCGACTGCCATTCCGGCCGGCTGACCGCGATGGAGAAAAACGGACAGGCGATCGAGCCGGAGTATGCCCCGGGCATCGGGATCGTCCAGGATCCCGAGCAGGGGACGAGCGCCGGAATCTACGTCAAGGGATACATTCCGATCGAATCCAGCGACGGTGAAGTCTACGAGGTCCGGAACCGGGTGGCGCTCTGCCGTTGCGGCCGGTCGGAGAACAAGCCCTTCTGCAACGCCTCCCATATCGCGGTGAAGTATACAGACCGGTGATTCACACCTGTTTTCGGTTGAAAGCGGCGACTGCCGCCAGCAAAAAGGCCACGGTCATCAGGCTCCCTGCCGCCGCGGGCCACAGGAAACCGGCCGCCTCCAGCTTTCCGGAAAGCAGCGCCATGCTCCCGGAGGCCAGCGTCACCGGATTGAAATCCCGGACACCCGGCACGAAATCGGCCAGGAACAGGACGACGACAAACCCTCCCGTGGAGAGCAGACTGCCATACCCGTTCTTGAACAGTACGCCGCCCAACATCAGGGAAGAAAGAAGCAGGATGCCGAACAGCCACAGGCCGAATACGGCGAGCAGCACGCCCGGCACCCGGTCTCCGGTCCAGAAGTATTCCGTATAGGCAGCCGTCACGCCGGCACACATCGCATATGCGCCCGTCCAAAGCACCGCCGACATCGAAAACTTCGATAGGATTACAACGCGGCGCGGGAGTCCCTTCGACAGCATGTTGACCAGCGTCCCGCGGGAAAACTCGTTTGCCAGGATCCCGGAAAACAGGATCACGACCACAAACAAGCCCATCTGCGGCACGTTTTTGAAAAACTGCGCCCAGGAGTCCATCGCGGTCGGCTCCGTGATCGTGATCTGGACGCCTTCCGGCATCAGGGACTCCAGCAGCCGGGGCGTGATCTTCGCCGTGATCGGATTCATCATGCCGAACAGCAGGAAGACCGCCGCGAGAATCAGAAGCCGGTACGTGCGGACCGCCTCGATGAATTCCTTTTTCGTAAACGCAAGATACGCTCTCATTGGACGACCTCCAGAAACAGGTTTTCCAGCGTGGGTTCCAGGACTTCCATCCGCACCGGCAGCAGCGCGTACTCCGCGAGCGCCGCGATGACCGCCGTCTCTGCCTTTGCCATGTCGCCATGGACGACCAGACCGGCCGGGGTCTCCCCGGGCGATGTCCGGAACCGCGCCACCTGCGGCGACGCGGCCAACCGGTCCCGGTCGCTGACGGACGCGAACTCGACCATCAGCCCGTTGTCCTGGTGGCGCTCCTTGATTTCCGACAGGACGCCCTCCAGCGCCAGTCGGCCGTTGTGCAGGATCGCGATGTGGTCGCAGATCCGCTCCACGTCCGACAGGATGTGTGTGGAGAACACCACGGTGGTTTCACCGCGGACCTGCTGCAGGATGTCCAGGATTTCTTTGCGGCCGACCGGATCGAGCGCCGATGTCGGCTCGTCGCACAGGAGCAGGCCGGGTTCGTTCAGCAGCGCCTGCGCGATGCCGAGCCGCTGCTTCATGCCGCGGGAAAACCCGCCGATCCGCTTATTCGCCTTTTCAAGACCCACCATCTCCAGCAGTTCGGCGCTTCGGGCACGGATGCGCCTGTCGGGCATCCCCGAGATCTCGCCGCAGAGCCTCAGGTACTCCCCCGGCTTCATATATCCGTAGAATTCCGGGACATCCGGCAGGTAGCCGACCAATCGGCTGGTCCGGGCCTTCCCGTATACGACGGGCTCCCCGCACGCGACGATGGTCCCGGCCTGCGGCTTGAGCAGCCCGAGGATCCCTTTCATCGTCGTCGTCTTGCCGGCGCCGTTCGGGCCAAGAAATCCGTATACCGCATGCTCGGGCACAGAAAAGGACAGGTCGTCGATGACCCGATGGTCCCCGTAGCCCATCGTCAGGTGCTCGATGCGCAGGGTGTCCATCATTCCTCACCCCTGCCGATTGCGAAGTAGACGACGGGGCCGATGATCTGGATGAACAGCACGACCAGCACCCAGATCACTTTGTTTCCGAACCGGTAGCGGGGGTGACGGAGCACATGAATCAGGGCGGTGACGGCCAGGGCCAATTCTACGATGAGGATGGGGATCAGGAACGGCAGGTATTCTTTGATGGCGTCCATTTTTCAATTTCCTCCCAATTTGGATTTCAAAGTTTCCAGGATGATCCGGTATCGTGGATGGTCCGCCAGCACCGAGAAACCGGGATTGGCCTCCAGGACCTGGACCATGCTCGCCTTGACCAGCCGCTCGTCGCGGACCGGGCTCGTGCCCAGGTCCAGTTCCTCGAGCCATCCGTCGATCGCGTCGAAGAACCCGTCTCCGTGCAGTTTAAGCGGGAAGAATCCCGTCGTGCAGACGCCCGCATATTTCTGGAGCATGTCCAGAGCCTTGTCCCGCAGGCCCTGCGCCGCATATCCCTGGGCAATCGCCAGACAGATTTGTGCCAGAGTATTGGGATGTAGTTTTTCCAGGTGGAACAGATCTGCGACGGACAAAACCCGGTGTACGGTTTCCTCGAATCGTGCCGCATCGTCCGCAGCCTGCAGCAGCAGCGACGGCATGCTGCCGGCCAGGCCGGCCAGATGCTGGTATGCCGTAACCTGCATCACTTCCTTCGCTTTCCGCAGGTCGCCCGTCATCTGGTAGGCGCTGGCCAGCAGGACGCTGTCGTCGGAGGTCGCCCGCATCGTGCCGTCCAGCAGTTCCAGAACCTCCGCGGGTTTCTGAAGAATCAGCTGGCACAAGGCTTCGATGGAGTTGGCCTGCCTGGAGAGCCAGACGTCTTCACTATCCTTTTTGATGCGCGCGCACAGCTCGACGGTTTCGCCCAGGATTCCGGCCTGCCGCTCCGGATCCCCGGCGAGCATGTGGTGGTTGATCAGCAGCACGGCCATCTGGAGCAGCAGCGGAAAGCAGGAATAGTACTTGTGGATGGCCTCGCGGCATTTCTCCATGACCGGCTCAAAGGGCTCTGTGCCGAAATCCGCGGCCAGCCGCCGGTACAGTTTCCGGATATCCTCTTTGGTCAGCTGTGGCGCGTACCCGATCAACTCGTCGACCGTGATATTGAAAAATGTGGCCAGCTGGGGCAGAAACGTGATGTCCGGGTAGCTCTGCGACGTCTCCCACTTGGAGACCGACGCCTTGGACACGCCGATATAGGCCGCGAGATCGTCCTGGGTGATCCCTCTTTCTTTTCGCTTGGCGATCAGTGTCCTGGCGATGTTGATTTCTTTCATGTGCTTACCCTCCTCCGTTATTGTACGGTCCCGGCGCGGCGAAGCAAGGGATTCGTGGTCGATTTTGGTTGATTAAATCAACCTGTGAGAAACTTAATTGTCAAAAACACAAAAAAAGAGGCTGTCCCGTCGGCGTTGAAGCCCGGGACAGCCCCCTCATGTGTGGATCGGGTTACTCCACGCTCACCGGACTGGCGAACGACTTCTTCACGACTTCCCGCTTCTCGCCGGTCAGCCGGATGACGCCGGTGAGACGGATGTCGGCCGATGAGGCGCCGACCAGGACCTCGAGGTCGCCGGGCTCGACGATGAACCGCATCGCGCGGTCGTAGAAGCCCAGCTGGTCGGTCGAAACGGTAAAGGTGACCCGCCGCTTTTCCCCGGGAGCGAGCGCGAGCCGCTTGAATCCGGACAATTCCTTGACCGGGCGCGTCACGTCGGACAGCATGTCGTGCAGATACAGCTGCACGACTTCCTCGCCGACGACGGAACCGGTGTTGGCGACCGTCATCGAGATCTCCATGACGCCGTCGGCCGGGACCTCGGCCGGAATGCGCAGGTCGCCATAGCCAAAGGTCGTGTAGGACAGTCCGTGCCCGAACGGGTAGAGCGGCTGCACGCTTTCGTCCACGTAGTCGACTTTCCAGTTGGAGCGCCCGCCGGAGGGACGGTGGCTGTAGAACACCGGCAGCTGACCGGCGGAGCGGGGGAACGTGATCGGCAGCTTGCCGCCCGGATTGACGTCGCCGAGCAGCACACCCGCGATGGCCGCCGCGCCTTCCTCGCCCGGGAACCAGGCCTCGACGATCGCGTCGACATGGGCTTCGGCCCAGGTCAGCACATAGGGGCGGCCGGTGACGAGCACGAGCACGGTCGGCTTTCCGGCGGCCTGGACGGCCTCCAGCAGTGCCTGCTGTTCACCCGGAAGTACGAGATTCGCGCAATCGCGGGCCTCGCCGGAGGTGCTGTCGGTGATGAGCCCCGCCTTGTCGCCGAGCGCCAGCACGACCACATCGGCGGATCGGGCGGCGGCGACGGCCTCGGCGAACCCGGCGCGCGCGGCCTCGGTCGCCTGCCCCGGCAGCGGCAGCACGTCGCAGCCCTTGGCGTAGACGAGCTCGATGCCTGTATCGGCCACGGCCTTCCGCAGTCCTTCCAGGAGCGTGTCCATCGCGGGCATCGCGTCCTCGACGCTGACCCGGTCCTCCGGCACGGCGGTGCCGGCAAAATTGTCGGTGATCTGGTCGATCTGGGACTCGATGTGCGAGGGGTAGGTGTAGTCGCCCAGCATGTTGCGGACGCTGTCGGCGTTGGGGCCGATGACGGCGACGCGCTTTTTGGCGCGGGACAACGGCAGGACCCCGTTGTTCTTGAGGAGGACGACGGATTTTTCCGCCACTTTGCGGGAGTAGGCACGGTTGCCGGCGGTGTTGAACCGGGCTTCCGCAAGGTCCGCGTCGACATACGGCTTTTCGAACAGGCCGAGCCGGAACTTCATCTCGAGCACCCGGCGGACGGACTGCTCGACCAGCGCGGCGTCGACCAGCCCCTTCTCCACCGCATCGACGAGCGGGGCGGCATAACAGTCGGTGGACGGAAGCTCGACGTCGACGCCGGCTTCAAGCGCCATGCGCGCGGCGTCGTCCTTGTCGGCGGCGGCGCCGTGGTAGTCGTGGATCATGTTGATGGCAAAGTAGTCGCTGACGACCAGGCCGTCAAAACCCCACTGCTTGCGCAGCACGTCGCCGAGCAGCCACTGGTTCGTATGGCAGGGGATGCCGTCGATCTCGTGGTATCCCGGCATGATGGACCGCAGGCCGGCTTCGCGCACGGCGGCCTCGAACGGGTACAGGTAGGTTTCCAGCAGTTCGCGCTGCGGGATGTGCGCCGGCGACCAGTTCATGCCGCCCTCGGTCATGCCGTAGCCGACGAAATGCTTGCCGGTCGCCAGGATGCCGTCCTCGAGCCGGTCGTTCTGCAGGCCGCGGATATAGGCGGTGCCCATCCGGGCGGTGAGGTAGCGGTCTTCGCCGTAAGTCTCCTCGGTGCGTCCCCAGCGGGGGTCGCGGGTGATGTCGAGCAGCGGGGCGAGAGCCTGGCGGGCGCCGAGCGCCATCATCTGGGACCGGATGATCGTGCCCATCTCCTCCGCGAGGGCGGGCTCGAAGCTGGCCCCGACGCCGATCGCCTGCGGAAAGACGTTGGCCGCGCGGGTCAGGTAGCCGGAGCAGGCCTCCTCGTGGATGATGGCCGGGATGCCCAGCCGGGTCTTCTCCACGAGGAAACGCTGGATGTCGTTGGCCGTGCGCGCCGCGACCGCGGGCAACAGGTTGCTGGCGCCGCCGAGACGGGTGATCTGGCCCATGCCCTGGTTCATGAGCGGGGCGGCCTTGTCCTCGTTGAAGCGGAAGTCGCGCAGGATCTCGTAGATCCAGACACTCGTGAGCTGGGCGACTTTCTCGACCAGCGTCATGCGGGACATCAGGTCGTCGACGCGCTCGGCGACGGGCTTGGATGCGTCTTTGTAAAGCATGGCGGTATCCTCCAAAACGGAATTGGGAGCGGCTGCAAAGCCATCATAGCACAAGGCGCAGAGATCGGGACGCCGTGGCGGCTATGGTTTCACGGCCTCTTTGACGCCGGTGTCGGGCCGGATGCGCGTCACGGTGCCGGTGGCGGGATCCTGGACGTACACGGTGCCGTTCGCGAGGTTGACGCGGGGCGAGGACCCCTCCAGCGCCGCGAGTTCGACCGGCACGGCCCCGACGGTCGTGTCCATCCGGTACAGCCGTGCGGCGCCGTCGACGACGCCGACAAAATGAAAACGCTTCATATGGTCCATGTTCAGCGAAGGGATGGCCGTCAGGGTGCCGACGCCGGCCAGCGCCGCGGGCTCGCCCAGGGACGGAAACGTGTAGATCGTCTCGCCGGTCCCCTGCCTGTCGACATAGGCGAAGCTGTCGTCCATCGTCTGGAACAGGTGGTGCGCGGACTGGAACGCCTGGCCGCCGTATACCGTGGTCCGTCCCTGGCCGTTGTTCGCGCTGACGCGGTACTCCCCGGTCCCGGCGAGGTAGAAGACCCGGTTGCTTCCCAGGCTGGGTTCGGTGACACCGTCCCCGCTGTAGGTCCCGGCCGCGGCATCGTCCTTTCCGTCGTACAGCAGGACCAGCTGCCCGCCCTGGAGCACCTGGACATAATGGTTGACCCGGCCGGCGTAGGCGCAGGGGCCGTCCGCCATCTTGCGCAGTCCCGCTCCGTCCCGCCCGACGCGGTAGAAAGCGCCGTCCGCCGAGGAAATGTAGTAATAATAGGCCGTGCTCACATTGATGTGGGTCGGCCGCCCGGTGACCGCAAGCACGGTCTCGGTCTTGCCGGTATCGGGATGGTAGCGCAGCAGCGCCCCGCTGATCCCGATCAGGTGGGAAGCGGTCATGGCGTCATAAGCTGCGAAACCGCCGTTGGCGAGGTTCCCGTTGGTGTTGCCGAACAGTCCGGCCTGGGTCGGCAGCGCCGCCGTAGTCGTGGCTGCGGTTGTGCCCTTCGTGGCGGCGGTGGTGGCAGGTGAGGTGGCGGGCGCCTTTGTGGTGCCGGACGGTTTCACGGCGGTCGTCGCGCGCGTGGTCCCCGCGGACGCTCCCGTGGTTCCGGCCGGGCCGAACCGGATCCGGAAGACGCCGCACCCGGCGGACAGGGTCAGGAGCAGGGAAACAACCAGCATCAGGGTCAAGGCCCGGACTCGTGTCTTTCGCATCATGGACGACCTCCGTTTTTGATGGATCGTCCTTGAGTCTATCACACCGGCTTCATCCGGATCCCCGGATTGGGGTAAAATCAAGGGCAAAGAGAGAAACACAGAACGGGAGGAAACGTACCATGACCAACGAGACCATGAAAAACATCCTGGAGCGGAGCAGCATCCGCCGTTTCACCGACGAGCTATTGACGCGGGACGAACTGGACACCCTGGCGCAGGCGGCCCTGGCCTCCCCGACCGGGATGGACGCGCAGCCGTGGCATTTTTCGTTCGTGACGGACCGGCAGGTCATCGCCGCGGTCAGCGAAGGGGCGCTGGACACGTTCCGCCGTGCCGGCAACCAGGCGGTGCTGGACCGAATGGCGGCCCGGCATCCCAGCCTGTTCTACGGCGCCGCGCTGGTGGTTTTCATCGCGTTGCGGACCGGCGCGTCGGCGATCGAAGCCGGCATCGCGGCCCAGACGCTGGCGCTCGCGGCACAGTCGATGGGGCTCGGGTCCTGCATCATCGGGCTGGCGGGCGCGGCGTTCACCGGTACGGAAAGCGCCGCCCTGTCGGCCCTGGCGGGCATCCCGGACGGCTATGCGTTCACGGTCTCCGTGGCGATCGGGCATCCGGCCGTCTCAAAGACGCCGCATGACACCCACCCGGAGAAGATCACCTGGATTCACTGATGCGTGTATTCAGACTCGATAAAGATCCGGGTCCCCTTGAGCTGGATCTTGTACGGCACGATGTCCGCCACTTTCTTGCGTGACAGGAACAGCTTGGCGCCCTCCAGGTTCTTGCCCGTCTTGACATCGAATACGGAGTGATGGTTGGGGCAGATGACCTTGCCGTCCGCGAATTTTCCCTCGGACAAGGATCCGCCCATGTGCGGGCAGCGGTCGGGCAAGGCATAGAAAGCGCCGTCGACGTTGGCGAGGAGAATCTTCAGTCCTTCGATGGAAACCTTTTTCATGGTGCCGGCCGGAATGTCCGCCGCATCCGCTACTTCGTACAATTTCATACCGTTTCCCTTTCGCGGCTGAACCGCATTGGGCCTGTCTCCGGCATCGCTACGATTTCATTCTACCGCATGTCGGCAGATATGCGAAAAACCGTTTCAATCTGCTATTCTTTTTAACAGGGATAACCGTTCAACCACGGAGGACATGCCGATGCTGGACCCGGCCGAGTACAAGCTCATCGTGGACTCCTCGCCCAACATGATCTGGCGGTCCGGGCTGGACGCGGCCTGCTATTACTTCAACCCCACCTGGCTGGTGTTCACCGGGCGCCGGATGGAGGACGAAGTCGGCGAAGGCTGGGTCCAGGGCGTGCACCCGGACGACCTGGACAGCTGTGTCGACTACTATCTGCGGCATTTCCGCCAGCGCGAGCCGTTCGAGATGAACTACCGGCTCCGCCGTCACGACGGGCAGTACCGGTGGATCAACGACCGCGGCATCCCGGTGTACGGCGACGACGGCGAGTTCAACGGGTACATCGGAAGCTGCATGGACATCACGGAAAAAGTCGAGGGGCAGGCCATCCGCCAGATGGCGGAACACGACGCGGTCTGCGGCGTGTACAACCGTCCTACCGCATACCGCCTTCTCGATGCGCTCCTGCATGGAGGAGCGTACCTGTTGACCCTCATCATGATCGACATTGACGAGTTCAAGCAGATCAACGACCGATTCGGCCACCTGTCCGGCGACGCGGCGCTGCGCCATGTCGCGACGGTCCTGCAGCGTTCGCTGAGGAGCCACGATGTGCTGGGCCGGTTCGGCGGCGACGAGTTCTTCATCGGCCTCCCGGACACCAGCGTCACGGGCGGCGTCGAGGCCGCCGAGCGGATCCGCGCGACCCTGGCGGAGCACCCGCTTGTCCTGGCGGACGGCTCGGAACGGTACCTGACCCTCAGTATCGGTGTATACGCATCCCGGACGGGCGATTCGCTGGACGACCTGATCCAGCGGGCCGACACCGCGATGTACCGGGCCAAGGAGAGCGGCCGCGACCGGGTCTGCACGTTTGCATAGCTTTCGGCATCAACCGCCATCCGGCGGGTTTGGGAGGTCGATCCATGAAAACCATCGTCCTGTATGAATCCAAGTCCGGTTTCACGGAAAAATACGCGTTGTGGATCGCGGAGGCGCTGGGCGGCAAGGCCTGCCGGCTGAGCGAATACGATCCCGCCGACCTG
>CAZNGQ010000052.1:0-14396 GCA_964572095.1 uncultured Oscillospiraceae bacterium | reverse complement strand
GGTGCGCTCCAGATGTTGAAATCGCTTCCCAACAACAATGGAAAAGTTGGCGTCATCGGAACTTGTTCCGGCGGTCGCCATGCTTTTCTGGCCGCCTGCCGGGTCAGCGGATTCAACGCTGCCGTTGAGTGCTGGGGCGGTCGCGTTGTCGCAGCGGCTGACGGTCCGCCAAATGGACCGAAAGCCCCGGTCGACTTCACAGCGGACCTGGCTTGCCCGTTGCTTGGTCTGTTCGGCAATGATGACAAGTCTCCGACGCCGCCTGAAGTCGACCTGCATGAGGCTGAGCTGAAAAAACACGGCAAGAACTATGAATTCCACCGCTACGATGGCGCCGGTCATGGGTTCTGGTACTATCACACCGAAATGTACCGGCCGCAGCAGGCGATGGATTCCTGGAACAAGGTGTTCGCTTTCTTCGGAGAGTACCTGAAAAGCTGATGATCACCGACTGACCGGAAAGGCCGGAACATGGGGAAATCCAGTACAGGGGCGGCATTGACCGGAGACGAGCCTTTCGTAGTGATGGTAAAGCCGGTAGGACCGCTCTGCAATATGCACTGCGGTTATTGCTATTATCTTGAGACGGAGCAGTATTATGACGCAGCGCACGCATTCCGCATGTCGGACCGCGTGCTGGAAACCTATGTGCGTCAGTACATCGAGGAGAATCCGGGTCCGGAGATTCCGTTCACCTGGCACGGCGGTGAGCCGACCTTAGCCGGCCTGGCCTTCTTCCGGCATGCCGTTGCTTTGCAAAAACGCTTCCTGCCGGCCGGCTGGACCTGTTGGAACAACCTGCAGACCAATGGTATCCTGCTCGATGACGAATGGTGCGCCTTTCTGGCCGAAGAACATTTCGATGTCGGGTTAAGCCTTGATGGCACAAAACCACTTCATGATGAGTACCGTAAAGACTACAGCGGCCAAGGCACGTTCGACCGTGCGGCTGCGGCTTGCCGCCGCCTGCAGGCGCATGGCATCCAGCCCGACTTGTTGTGTACGGTGACATCGTCGATTGCGAGCGATCCGATTGGCGTTTATCGTTCATTGCGTTCATTTGGTACAGGCTGGATTCAATTCATTCCGATCGTGCGGCGAACGTCGGACGGAAGAATGACCGCCGACTCCGTCGGTGCCGGTGACTACGGCCGCTTCCTCAGCACCATCCTCGACGAGTGGCTGTCCCGCGACATCGGGCTGCTCGAGGTTCAGCTGTTTGCCGAGCTGTCTCATATCTGGTCGGGTGGTGAGGCGAACGTCTGCCAGTTGGCACCGACCTGTGGCCGCGTCCTGATCCTCGAACATGACGGCAGCGTTTATTCCTGCGACCATTTCGTGTCACCAGAACATCGTCTCGGCGACCTGTCGAACCAGACGCTGAGGGAAATGGCCGACTCACCGGCACAGCGTATTTTCGGGCTGGCAAAAAGCGACAGCCTGCCTGACCAGTGCCGGACCTGCGCCTACCGCGCGGTCTGCCGCGGCCATTGCCCGAAAGACCGGTTCATTCTGTCTGATACGGGCGAGCCGGGCTTGAATTATTTGTGCGCCGGACTAAGGCAGTTTTATGCGCATGCTGAAAAGCCGCTGCGGCAGGTTGGCCAAATGCGCCGGCAGGGAATGACACCGCACGATATCCTATCGGCGCTGCGTGCCGAAGAGCTGGTCCGCTGGCAGGGAATAGGACGAAACGACCCATGCCCTTGCGGCAGCGGCCGCAAAGCAAAAAACTGCTGCTGGCACAAACGACCCTGATGCCGCGCGCCCGATGAGCGTTCTTTGGAATCAGCATCGACAAAGGAATTTAGTGGAACTTGTTTCTATTCACCCCAAATTCACCCCAACCATCACATGGTCCCGTTTGCCAATCCAACGCAAAAGCCCCGCAGCACGATGCCGCAGGGCTTTTCTTGGCAGGGGAGACAGGATTCGAACCTGCAACCGACGGTTTTGGAGACCGTTGCTCTACCGTTGAGCCACTCCCCTAGGAGTGTATGCACGATCGGCGGGAAGCCCCGTTTCGACCGTACTTTTGAGATTATAGAGGAACCGATATCGCCTGTCAATGAAACCGCCCGGGCACCGGCAGGGAACAAACACGGCTGCATTTGCGTCTATGACACAGACAGACGCATCGCCCTTTCCCGGCTATTCATAAGGAGGAGGATCCCCATGAAGATCGACCGAAAAACCATCCTGACAACGATCATGGTACTCGTGGTCCTGGCGATCATGGTCACGGTTCCGGCCGTGCTGCTGCACAACCGTCCGGCCGGGCTCGACAACGGCCGGTCGACCCGTTTCGAATCCTACGACCAAATCCTGGCGCTGCTCAAGAAGACACAAGCGTCTTCGCCGAACCGTTACTATTTCGGCGCGATGGAAAAGGCGGCGGTCGCGGATTCCGCGGCTCCGCAGGAAAACTCGGCCGGAAGCGGGACGGACCACTCGACCACCAATGTCCAGGTCGAGGGGGTGGACGAGGCGGACATCATCAAGACCGACGGTTCCTACCTGTACCTGGTGGCGAACGGCCGGCTGCTGGTTTACGACGTCCGGGATCCCGCCGCGCCGACATTGACGTATGACCAGGACTTCCGGAGCGGCGACAAGCGGTCGGACCCGATGGAAATGTTTCTGGACGAAAAGAACGAACGATTGATCCTGATCAATAATGCATACGAGGAATTGGCAGCTGTGTCGGCTGTTGACGCGGTTTTGCCTGGACTCAAGATGCCCGAGTACTACATGCCGTACAGCTACTCCTATGTATCGGTCCAGGTCTATGACCTGAACGATCCCGCCGTTCCGACCTGGGTGGGCAGCTACGACCAGGAGGGCTACTATCTGGATTCCCGCCGGATCGACGATGCCGTCTACCTGTTGACGGACAAATACACAAACGTTTATGCAGAGGGCGAAGCCGAGCAGCAGATCCCCCAGTACCGGGTCGGTGACGCAGGATCGGACTGGGTCAAGATCCCCGCGGAGAAAATCAGCGTGTATCCCGCGCAATACTATGACAGCTTTCTCCTGATTTCCGCTTTCAACACCGTCAAGGCGGATTCATCCCCGACCTTTGAGTCGATGCTCGGATACGGCAATACGGTCTATGTTTCCACCTCGAACATCTATATTGCGGCATCCCGGTACGAGATGTCCGCACAGGAAGAAAAAACAGTTGTGGAATCCGGATCGGGTGAAGCCAGTGAAGGCGCGGCAACGAGTGAGCCCAGGCCGCCCGAGGCGGTTTCACCGGTTTCGATCGCATCGGCCCTCGCTCCTGACATGGCGCCCGCAAAGACCATCGATACCGCGATCTCCACCGTTCCTGCGGAGACCGGCGAGACCGCCGTGACAACCGAAACCAAGCCGGCGGATGTCGTCACAACCTCACCGGGCGTGGCCATCGACCGGAACATGATGCCTGTCACCGAGACCACCACCGACATTTACCGTTATTCGATCCAGAACGGCACGATCGCCGCCTCGGGGTCCGGCAATGTTCCGGGTACCATCCTGAACCAGTTCGCAATGGATGAAAAGGACGGCTATCTGCGCATCGCCACGACGAAAGGCGAAGCCTGGCGGACGGACGAATACGCCTCGACGAACAATCTCTATGTCCTGGACGCGTCGCTGACGCAGGTCGGCGCGGTCGAAGGACTCGCCCGCACAGAGCAGATCAAGTCGGTCCGGTTTATCGGTGACCGCGCCTATATGGTCACATTCCGGACGACGGACCCGCTTTTCGTCATCGACCTGTCGGAACCGACCGCACCCGCCGTGCTGGGCGAGCTCAAGATCCCCGGTTTCAGCGAGTATCTGCATCCCTACGGGGACAACCTGCTGCTCGGGTTCGGCCAGGATGCCGCCGATCTGGGCGACCGGGCTTATACGCTCGGGCTCAAGGTCTCGATGTTCGATGTTTCCGATCCCGCGAGCCCCAAAGAAACCGCGACCCTCTATCTTGGCGACCGCGGTTCCTATACGGAGCTTCTGTACAACCACAAAGCGCTGCTGTTTGACAAGGAGAGCAACGTCATCGGCTTCCCGGTGTCCCTCTCCGCCGTACCGCAGCAGAACAAATCCGATCCCTCGGCGTATGGAACCCAGTACTACAACGGATTCGTGATCCTGGGGTACTCGGATTCCGGCTTCTCTGTCAAGGGATTTGTTTCACACGTTGATGGAGCCAACCCGAACCTGACATTCGCGACCGCCGCCGAAGCGGAAGCCTACATGATCAGCGACGCCGGCAGAATGTGGCAAGAGTCCATCCAGCGGGGCGTAACGGTCGGCGACACGCTGTACACGTTCTCGAACAGCATCCTGCGGGGCACATCCCTCACGACGTTCGCGCAGACCGGATCGACCGGAGTGCCGGGGTATCAGGAGATCGTCTACGATACCGTGATGCCTAAAGTCGCCAGGTAAGCGCCTGTTCGACGGTTGTGCCGGGCAGGATTTTCCCGACCAGGCCGGCCAGCACTTTGCCGGGACCGAATTCCACATAGGATTCGGCCCCGGTTTTCTGTATTTCGAGGATCTCTTCGACCCATCGGACCGGCCGTGTCATGTGCCGCTCCAGATAGGCGGCAAAGGACGGATCGGTCTCCTTCTCGAGGGCGGGGAGGAGAGGGCCGGCATACACGTTGGAATAGACGGTCCCCGAACCCGGTGATTGCAGGGTCATTCCCGCGCAGGCGGTTTTCAGCGCCCCGGCGGCATCGGCCAGATAGGGTGTATGGAACGCGCCGGATACGGCCAGCCGGGCCACGCGGCGCGCGCCTGCGTTCTGCAGGGCTTCGGAGGCAAGGGCTACCTGGTTGTCCGGTCCGGCGATGACGTTCTGCAGGGGGGCGTTGCGGTTGGCGATGAACACGGTGTCCGCAAGGCCAGCCGCCTTCAGGCATGCCTGGATGGCTTCCGCGTCGATGCCCAGAACGGCGGCCATCGCGCCGGGGCTGCGCTCACAGGACTCCTGCATGAGCCGGGAGCGCAGGGCGACCAGTCGGACGCCGTCCGCGAAGCCAAGCCGCCCGGATGCCGTCAAGGCGGCGTACTCCCCGAGTGAAAAGCCCGCGAAGACTGCGTCGTCCGCCGACCCGGCTTTTTCATGGCAGGCCGCCCATGCCGCGAGGCTCGTGACGTAGATCGCCGGCTGCGCGTAACGCGTCATGGCCAGCTGCCCGGCATCCAGACGGAGCACGTCGAAACCAAGAATGTCGGATCCCTCTTCAAAGACTTCGCGCGCCGCGCGGCCGGTCCCGGCGATCTCGTCGCCCATGCCTGCGGATTGAGAACCTTGACCTGCGAAAAGATATGCGTTCATATCGTTCATCCTTTCTCCATCCAGTCGGATCTGGTTGACGGACAAGAGCGGTTAGGGTATGATGAAGCCATTCTTTGACTATCAAAATAATTGAAAGTCAAACTAAAAGCAAGCGGGGTGAAGCACTTGTTTGTCCGGATCAGGGGTACCGGCAGTTACCTGCCTTCCATCGAGGTGAACAACCAGATGTTCGAGCATCTGGTGGACACATCGGACGAGTGGATCACCTCGCGGACCGGCATCCAGCGCAGGCACCTGAGCGATGGGGAACCGGCATGGCTCATGGGCGCCAAGGCGGCGAATCGGGCACTGGACGCGGCCGGCGTGACAGGCGCCGAGATCGATGTGATCATCGTCTCGTCGGTAACGCCAGATTACCACACCCCGTCGATGTCCTGCATCCTGCAGGATGAAATCGGGGCCGCGGGCGCCTTCTGCCTGGACATCAACGCGGCTTGCTCCGGATTTGTCTACGCTTATGACCTGGCGCTGCGCTATCTGTGCGACGAAGCGGTGAGAAACGTGCTCGTCGTCTGCAGCGAGAGGCTGTCCGCGATCACGGACTATACCGACCGTTCCACCTGTGTCCTGTTCGGAGACGGAGCCGGCGCGGTGCTGATCGGCAAGCCGGCGACAGGGGTCGGCGGCGAAGCGGACCTGCGCGCCATGGTTTCACGAGTCTCGGTACTGGGAGCGGAAGGACAGCTGGGCCGTCACATCATCAGCCGCGCCGAGTACCACGAGCATCCGTTCCGTACGGCGGACAGCGCCGGGGCGGAGCGCTTCCCGGACAACAACGGCAGTTTCATCCGCATGGGCGGCCAGGACGTATACAAGTTCGCCGTCCGGGTGATCGTCGACGCTGTGCAGCAGGTTCTGGCGAAGAACGCGCTGACATTGGACGACATCGCTTGGATCGTGCCGCACCAGGCGAACGACCGCATCCTGGACGCGTCGGCCAAGCGCCTCGGCCTGGATCCGGCCAGGATGGTATCCTATATATCGGATCTGGGCAACACTTCCTCCGCCTCCATCCCGATCAGCCTGGACCGCATGGTTGCCGAGGGCCGGCTCCACCGCGGCGACCGGATCATCCTGTGCGGGTTCGGCGGCGGACTGACGTACGGAGCCGCGCTACTCGAGTATTAACGTTTTCATGGAGGTCACGATGGAAACCAGAATCACACGCCTGCTCGACATCCAGTACCCTCTTGTACAGGGCGGTATGGCCTGGGTCGCGGATTGCCACCTCGCGGCCGCGGTCTCCAACGCCGGCGGCCTGGGACTGATCGCCGGCGGCGCCATGCCGCCGGACCTGCTTCGGGAGCAGATCCGCAAGACCAGGGCGATGACGGATAAACCGTTCGGTGTGAACATCATGCTGATGAATCCTTTCGTCGACGAACATGCGCGCATTGTCGTCGAGGAATCGGTACAGGTCGTCACGACCGGAGCCGGATCTCCCGGGAAATACATGGACGCCTGGAAAGCAGTCGGGATCAAGGTCATCCCCGTCGTCGCCTCGGTCGCCTATGCGAAACGGATGGAGAGCCTTGGCGCCGACGCGGTTGTCGCGGAAGGCACGGAAGCGGGCGGCCATATCGGCGAGACCACGACCATGGTGCTGGTACCGCAAGTGGTGGACGCCGTGTCGATCCCGGTCATCGCGGCCGGCGGCATCGCGGACGGGCGGGGGATCGCCGCCGCTTTCCTGCTCGGCGCCGAGGGCATCCAGGCGGGCACCCGGTTCCTGGCCTGCACGGAATGCAACATCCACGAGAACTACAAGCAGCTCGTCGTCAAGGCAAGGGACATCGACACCCGGGTGACCGGACGCAGCGGAGGCCATCCGGTACGTGCGCTGAAAACCCGCCTGACCCGGACGCTGATAGACATGGAGAGCAAAGGGGCGACGTTCGAGGAGATCGAGACGGCGACCGTCGGTTCCCTGCGAAAAGCCGTCCAGAACGGCGATCTGGAAGAAGGCACGTTCATGGCCGGCCAGTCGGCCGGTCTGGTGACCCGGATCTGCTCCGCCGACGAGATCATCCGTGAAATGTTCGACCAGTGCGTAGCCGTGCTGGCCAGCGTTTCCGCTGCGGTCAAGCCATGAACGCGGTCGTCACGGGAGGTTCCCGCGGAATCGGCGCCGCCATCGTCCGACGTTTCGCCGCGCAGGGCATCGAAGTCGCCCTGGTGTACCGCAGCGGGCGGGAAGAGGCTGAGAAACTGGTCGCGTCGCTGCCGGAAGGCAGTGCGGGAGTCCGGCTCTACTCCGCCGACCTGTCTAAAAAAGAGGAAGTCCTCCGTCTGGGCAGGGAAATCAAGACGACGTTCGGACCGGTCGGCATCCTGGTGAACAATGCCGGTATGACCAGGGACGGTCTCGCGGTCCGCATGAAAGACGAGCAGTTCACCGAGGTCATCGACACCAACCTGGTCTCCGCCTTTCTCCTGTGCCGCGAATTCCTGCCGGACATGATGAAGGCCCGTGCCGGCCGGATCATCAACATGGCTTCGATCGCCGGCGTCTACGGAAACGCCGGACAGGCCAACTACGCCGCATCCAAGGCCGGGCTGATCGGGCTGACCAAAAGTCTGGCGAAAGAGGTCGGAAGCCGCGGCATCACGGTCAACGCCGTCGCTCCCGGCTTCATCGACACGGACATGACTCGCTCGCTGTCGGACAGCCTGCGCGAAGCGGCGCTGGACAAAATCCCGCTCCGCCGTCTGGGGCTGCCGGACGAGGTCGCCGCCGTCGTGTCGTTCCTGGCCGGAAACGAGGCATCCTACATTACCGGACAGGTCATTGAAGTCTCTGGAGGATTGATCGTATGAGTTCAGATCCGCTGGCCCGCATCAAGGAAGAGATCCATCGGAACAGCCAGGCGCAGGATGCCGGGCAGGGCAGCGGCCGCCGCGTCGTCATCACCGGTATGGGCGCCATCACGCCGATCGGGGCGGATGTCGCCACATTCTGGCAGTCCCTGCTGGACGGAACTGTCGGGATCACGCCGATCGACGCGTTCGACGCATCGCGGTACAAGGTCCATGTCGCCGCCCAGATCCACGGCTTCGACCCGACCAGCCATATGGAGCGGAAAGAAGCGAGGCGGATGGACCGCTTCTGCCAGTTCGCCGTTGTTTCCGCTCATGAGGCGGTTGTACAAAGCGGACTCGACATGACGACGGAAGATCCCTACCGGATCGGCTGCATTTATGGAACGGGAATCGGCGGGCTGTGGACGATCGAGGAACAGTTCGAAGTCCTCCACAACCAGGGCCCGGAACGCATCTCCCCGCTGTTTGTGCCGATGATGATCGCCAACATCGCCGCCGGAACCCTGTCCATGCGGTATGGCATCAAGGGGTGCAGCGCAAGCGTGACAACCGCCTGTGCCTCGGGGACGACGGCGATTGGGGAAGCTTTTTTGGCAATAAGGTCCGGACGTCTGGACATCTGTCTATGCGGTGGAACGGAAGCTCCAATCACTCCGATTTCCGTTGCGGGGTTCACCAACATGAAAGCATTGTGCACGAGCAGCGATCCGTTGCGCGCGTCCATCCCGTTCGACGCGGAACGTTCCGGATTCGTCATCGGCGAAGGCTCGGGCACGCTGGTGATCGAAAGCCTGGAGCACGCCGTCGCCCGGGGCGCCCGAATCCTGGGCGAGGTCTGCGGATACGGAGCGACGTCGGACGCCTACCACATCACCAGCCCGGATCCCAAAGGGGAGGCAGCGGCCATGGCGATGGCGCTGGCGGTCGCCGACGCCGGAATCGAACTGGAACAGGTCGGTTACATCAACGCACACGGAACGAGCACCGAGCTCAACGACAAATACGAAACGCTGGCCATCCGGAACTGTTTCGGCGCCCATGCGGACCGGCTGGCAGTGAGCTCGACGAAAAGCATGACCGGCCATCTGCTTGGCGCGGCCGGCGCCGTGGAGGCGATCGCGACCATCAAGGCGCTCAACGACGGCATCCTGCCGCGCACGGCCGGATATCGCGTTGCGGACCCGGAATGCGACCTGGACTACATCGTCGAAGGATCGAGAAAAAGCGGCGTGACCGTCGCATTGAGCAATTCGCTCGGGTTCGGCGGACACAACGGGACTCTCTGCCTGAAGCGTTTCGAAGCCTAAGGAGGTTTAATCATGGACCTGTCCGATGTGAAAGACCTGATGCTCCAGATGCGCCTGCAGGGAATCACCTCGCTGGCGTACG
Source organism: uncultured Oscillospiraceae bacterium (assembly GCA_964572095.1). Classification (GTDB taxonomy): domain Bacteria; phylum Bacillota; class Clostridia; order Saccharofermentanales; family UBA5734; genus JAAYKS01. The sequence goes on along the minus strand of CAZNGQ010000052.1, from coordinate 4,828 downwards.
AGCAGGGTGACACGAAGATCCGGCTGGAGCGGCCGGCGGCCGCTGCGGAAGCTCCCGATCCGTGCTGTGTCGAAGTCCGGCACGACAAGGCCGAACCTGCGGCCTACCAACCGGAGACGGATGAAGATCCGTGTATCGAGATCCATTCACCCGTCGTCGGGGTCTACTTCGCCGCGCCGTCTCCGGACTCCGCGCCGTTCGTCCGGGTCGGAGACGCCGTCGACGCTGGACAGACCCTGTGCATCGTGGAAGCGATGAAACTGATGAATGAAGTCACCACGCCCTGCGCGGGCATCCTGACCGGGATTCTCCAGGAAAACGGCAGCAATGTCGAATACGGACAGCTGCTGTTCCGCATCCGGCCGACCGACGCCGGATAACCGGCAGATAACGAGAGGAAGCGACAATGCATATGGATCGCGAGGCCATCGAATCGATCATCCCGCACCGGGATCCGTTCCTGCTGCTGGACGAAGTGGTCAGCATGGAAGACAACGTCATTCATGCGAGAAAGACCCTGACCGGGCAGGAAGACTTTTTCAAGGGGCATTTCCCCGGGCATCCGGTCATGCCGGGCGTCCTGATCATCGAGGCGCTTGCCCAGGCCGGCGCCGTCCTGGCGCTGAGCAAGGAAGCGTTCAAAGGCCGGATCGCCTATTTCGGCGGGATGGACAAAGTCCGTTTCAAGCGGAAAGTGCTTCCGGGCGACCGACTCGACCTGCATGTCGTCCTGACCGCCATCCGCGGCCGGATCGGGTTCGGCGAAGGGCGCGCCCTGGTCGACGGCAACATCGCGGCCACGGCCAACCTGACGTTCGCGATTGATTGAGGTAAGAAAAACGATGTTCGACAAGATACTGGTCGCGAACCGCGGGGAGATCGCTGTCACCGTCATCCGGGCGGCACGGGACATGGGCATCCGGACGGTTGCCGTGTATTCCGAGGCCGACCGCGATGCGCTGCACGCCCAGCTCGCGGATGAAAGCATCTGCATCGGTCCGGCATCGTCCCGGGACAGTTACCTCAACATGCAGGCGGTGTTGACCGCCGCCTCCATATCCGGCGCGCAGGCGATCCATCCGGGGTATGGGTTCCTGTCCGAAAACGCTTCGTTCGCGCGGTTGTGCCAGAAGTGCGGCATCAAGTTCATCAGTCCGTCGGACACCGCGATGGAAAAGATGGGCGACAAGGCCACCGCGCGTAAAACCGCCGCGGAGGCCGGGGTTCCGGTCGTTCCGGGCAGCGTCGGCATTGTCGCCACACTGGCCGACGCCCAGCGCGAGGCCGAGCGGATCGGATACCCCGTCATGGTCAAGGCATCCGCCGGCGGCGGCGGGCGCGGCATGCGCATCGCGGAAGACGCCGCCTCGTTGCCTGGCGCGTTCCAGACCGCCCAGGCGGAAGCGCTGTCGGGATTCGGAGACGACCGCGTCTATCTCGAGCGTTTCCTGCGGAACCCGCACCACATCGAAATCCAGCTCATGGGCGACAATTTCGGCAACATCGTGCATTTCGGCGAACGGGAATGCTCCATCCAGCGCAGGAACCAGAAACTGCTGGAGGAGGCGGGATCCCCGTTCGTCAGCCGCGGCCTGGTCGGCCGCATGGGCGAAGCCGCGGTCGGGCTGGCCCGCTCCGTCGGGTATGTCGGCGCCGGAACGGTGGAATTCCTGGTGGATGAAAACGAAGACTTTTATTTTATGGAAATGAACACCCGTATCCAGGTGGAGCATCCCGTCACCGAAGCCGTGACCGGGTCGAACCTCATCCGCGAGCAGATCCGGATCGCCGCCGGCGAAGAGCTGTCGTTCCGCCAGGATACCATCCGCTTCGAAGGGCACGCGATCGAGTGCCGAATCCTGGCCGAGTCCCCCGAAGACGGGTTCCGGCCGAATCCGGGCACCATTTCCGCCCTCCACATTCCGGGCGGCGCAGGCGTCCGTGTCGACAGCGCCATGTACCATGGCTATACAATCCCGTCGTATTACGATTCCATGATCGCCAAGGTCATTGTCCATGCGCCAGACCGCCCGCAGGCCATCCAGCGGATGCGCCGGGCGCTGACGGAGTTCCTCGTTGAGGGGATCCGGACGAACATCGACTACCAGCTTGCCATACTCCGCAACGCGGACTTCATCGCGGGCCGGTATGACATCGGCTTCATCGCCCGTCACGGAGCGTCGCTCCTGCAACGGCAATAAAGGGAAGGGGACATGAACATGGTTGTCAGCGTGCTCAGGCAAATGCGCGACCGCATGGAGCGGGACCAGACCGAAGCCGCATCGAAGCAACAGTCCGGCAACGCGTTCGCCTACCAGACCCCTATCCCGGACGACCTGTGGATCCGTTGTCCGGAGTGCGGGGGCGTCATGGCCCGCGAAGAATTCGACCGGGCAGGCAACGTCTGCCTGAAATGCGGCCATCATTTCCGGATCGGCGCCTGGCAGCGGATCGAGTCCGTGTGTGACACCGGCACCTTCACCGAATGGTCGTCCGGCATCGTCGGCGGGAATCCGCTCGACTATCCGGGCTATATGGACAAGATCGAAAAACTCCGGTCGGAGACCGGTCTCGAAGAGGCCGTGGTCTGCGGCGAGGCGCTGGTTGGCGGTTATCCCTGCGCGGTCGCGGCCATGGACTCCCGGTTCCTCATGGCATCCATGGGAACCGCGGTGGGGGAGCGCATCACATCGATGTTCGAGCAGGCGACGGTCCGCCGGCTCCCGGTCGTGCTGTTCTCCGCTTCCGGCGGCGCCCGCATGCAGGAAGGCGTCCTCTCCCTCATGCAGATGGCCAAGACATCGGCGGCCGTCGGACGCCACAGCGCCGCGGGGCTGCTGTACATCTCGGTCATGACCGATCCGACGACAGGCGGCGTTACCGCGAGTTTCGCCTCGCTCGGCGACATCCTGATCTCCGAGCCGGGCACCCTGATCGGTTTTGCCGGCCGGCGCGTGATCGAAGGCACCATATCGCAGGAGCTGCCGGAAGGTTTCCAGCGAGCGCGCTTCCTGATGGAACACGGATTCCTGGACGCGATCGTACCGCGCTCGCGGATGAAGGAAACCCTGACCCAACTGCTGCGGTGGCATTCGCCATCGGACCTCCCGGATACGCGTCCGACCGCCCGGCAGGATGCCGGACAGGCATTGGCGACAACCATGCGCAAAGGGTCGGAATGCCTGCGCGTCATCCGCGAGAAGGGGAGACCGGTATTCCAGGACTATCTCCCGCGCATTTTTGAGGACTATATGGAGCTGCACGGCGACCGCGGCTTCCGCGACGACGAGGCCATCTGGGGAGGCATCGCCCTGCTGGGCGGGCGGCCGGTGACCGTGATCGGGCAGCAGAAGGGAAGGACCCTCGACGAGAACGTGCGTTTCCAGTTCGGCATGCCGCATCCCGAAGGCTACCGGAAGGCGCTGCGCCTCATGAAACAGGCGGAAAAATTCGGCCGTCCCGTCATCTGCTTTGTCGATACCCCGGGCGCGTTCTGCGGGGTCGGAGCCGAAGAGCGCGGCCAGGGTGAGGCGATCGCGCGGAACCTGATGGAAATGATGACGCTGCGGGTGCCCGTGATCTCCGTCGTCATCGGCGAAGGGGGAAGCGGAGGCGCGTTGGCGATCGCGGTGGGCGACCGGCTGGCCATGCTCTCGAACGCGGTGTATTCGGTCATCTCCCCGCGCGGGTTCGCATCCCTGCTCTGGAAGGATCCGTCGCGCGAGATGGAAGCCGCGGACATCGCCAAGATAACGGCCTATGACCTGAAGCAGTTCGGCATCTGCGACGCCGTGATCCCCGAGCCGGAAGCCGGCGCCCATGCGGATCCCGGCATGATGGCCGGCCTGATCCGCTCCTATCTGCTCGAACAGGCCGCGTCGCTGGTTTCCATGGATCCTGATGCCATGCTCGAAGAGCGGTATGCGCGCTTTCGACGGATCTGAAACACAGGATATGCTTCCCGTCCGGACCGGCCGACCTCCCGTCGACCGGTCTTTTCGCATCGCCATTTTCCCCGGGTTCGGGTAGAATGGTAAAGGATAAACAAATCAAAGCCGGAAGGACCGCTGCCATGCGCCATGACAGAACGACCGCATCCACGATCCGTGCCGCCCGTATGCTGGTTGCAGCGGCTTTCCTGACCTTGGCGGTCTGCGCCTGCTCCGGCCCGACCCGGCCCGACACGACCGCCGATTCGTTTCTGGACGCATTGAAAAGCAGGGATTATGAACAGGCGGCGACCTATCTCGCCCCCGGCACGACGCTGCGCCTCCTCCTGCCGGACGCGGCCGGCGCCCAGGCCGGCACGCTCGCGCTGGTCGATTTCTCCTGCAAAAACCTGACTTACGAGATCACCGGATCTGAAACGGCCGGCGATTCATCGGCGGTGCATGTCGCGATCGGTGTGCCGGACATGACCGGCCTGCTGCAGGACTATCTGCGTGAAGCCCTCGTGATGGCGCTCGTGGACAAGGGGGACGGGGAGCAGGATCTGCGCACCGCGCTTCAGACGCTGCTGCAGATCAAGGTTGAGACGTTCGCCGCCACGCAGGCTTTTGACTTGAAACAGTCCGACGTGACGCTGACGATGGTCCGCTCCGGCGACAGATGGACGATACAGGACGCAGGAAACCTTGAATTCGCCATGATCGGCGGATTCGAGCAGCTGTTCGGGCCCGAGGAGAAATCCTGAGCCGGATCCCCCGTTTGCGCGGCCGTCGGGCCGGATGGTATCATTTCACCGTTCAGATCTGAAACGAGACCAGGGAGGAATCAAGATGAAACTGGCTGTGATCGGTACCGGAAACATGGGTCAGGCGCTGATTGA
>CAZNGQ010000051.1:0-14477 GCA_964572095.1 uncultured Oscillospiraceae bacterium | reverse complement strand
ATCCATTTCGTCATCAACCTGGAGCTCTGGGACGAAAAGAAATCCTATGAGCGGCTCGGCGTCAACGACGAGTACACCAACATCCTGGGCATCGACGTGCCGTCCATCACGATACCGGTTCGCCCGGGCCGGAACCTGGCCATCATCGTGGAGGTCGCCGCCATCAATTTCCGACAGAAGCAGATGGGCTACAACGCCGCCAAAGCGTTGACGGAGAGGGTCTTCGGCAGCAAGACCGACACATCCGCAACCGGGAAGGCTCACCGCGAACATGATTGACATCCCCGCTTCCGCCGCCCGGGCGAGTTCCGGGCCGTATGACGAGGCGCTTCGGCGGACCGGACTCCCCGGCCGGTCGGAGGGCCGGCTCCTGTTTGACGAGCCGATGGCTCGCTGGACGACGTTCCGGGTCGGCGGCATCGCCGACGCGGTCCTGTGTCCGCGTGATTCCGACGAGTTGGTTCAAGCCCTTCGTCAGTGCCGCAGCGATGGAATCCCGGTCACCATTCTCGGCAACGGATCCAACGTGGTCGTCTCGGACGCCGGCATCCGCGGGCTTGTGATCGTCTTTGGCCAGCCGTTTTCCACCATCGCCATCCGACAGGCGGAGGAGGGCTGGTACGAGGTCCATGCCGAAGCCGGCGCGTCGCTGGCCGGAGTCGCGGGACGGTGCGCGTCCGCGGGGCTGACCGGAATGGAGTTCGCGTGCGGCATACCCGGTACCATCGGGGGAGCGGTTTTCATGAACGCCGGCGCCTATGACGGCTGCATGGCGGATACCGTCCGCGAGACCAGTATCCTGGACGCGGATCTCCGGATACGGGAGATCGATCTGGCTGGACACCGTTTCGGCTATCGGGAGAGCGCCCTGATGGAAGACGGGCTCATCATCCTCGGCACGCGCCTGCTCCTGCGCAGCGGGGATCGTTCGCGGATCGAGGCGCGCGTTTCGGAACTGGCCGCCCGCCGCAGGCAGACGCAGCCGCTGGAGCTGCCCAGCGCAGGCAGCGCATTCAAGCGTCCCGCCGGTCACTATGCCGGCAAGCTCATCTCCGACTGCGGGCTGCGCGGCCAGCATGTCGGCGGCGCACAGGTTTCGGAAAAACATGCGGGGTTCATCGTCAACACCGGAGGCGCCACCGCGACGGATATCCGGAGGCTGACCGACCGCATCATAACCTCGGTTCGGGATCAGACGGGTGTGACACTGGTGCCGGAGATCCGGTTCATCGGGGAATGGGACAGGGGAGGCGCGCCATGGAAGTCGTGATTCTGACCGGCATGTCCGGCGCCGGTAAAAGCTTTTCCGCCAAGTGCCTCGAGGACATGGGCTACTTTTGTGTGGACAATCTGCCGCCGCAGATGGTGCCCGAAATGATCAAGGCCTTCCGATCGGGAGGCCAGGCCGGGGTTGCCATTGAAAAGCTTGCTTTTGTCGTGGATATCCGGAGCGTTGACATGTTCAAGGGGCTGATCCCCTCGCTGCAGCGTGTTTTCGATACAGGAATCCCCTGTACCGTCATCTACCTCGAGGCGGACAGTTCCGAACTGATCGCCCGATACAAGCAGACCCGGCGCAACCATCCCCTCGCCAGGGACATCAGCCTGTCCGACGCCATCGAGATGGAGAGAAAACGCCTGCTGCCGCTCAAGTCCTATGCCACCGAAGTCATCGACACCACACGAATGTCCCCTTCCGAGCTTCGAGACCGCCTTCTCCGTATCCTCGTCAAGGACGAGGGAAACGGGCGCATGTCGATCCTGATCCAGTCGTTCGGTTTCAAGTATGGACTGCCGCCGGATTCCGACATCGTCATGGACGTCCGTTTCATCCCCAACCCGTTCTACAGCCGCGACCTTCGGATGCTCAGCGGCCTCGATGCCGAGGTCGGCCGGTATGTACGGTCGTTCGAGGAAACCCGGCGCTATATGGACATGCAGGAAGCGCTTATGGCCTATACGATCCCGTTCTACCGACGTGAAGGGAAGCAGCGCCTCGTCATCGGAGTCGGCTGTACCGGCGGCCGTCATCGTTCGGTGGCACTGGCCGTGGATCTGGCCGCACGCCTTCAGGCTGCTGGCCAGCCCGTGATCCTGATCCATCGCGACATCGACAAGGATCCGCGTGAGAACCGGGAAGATGCCGCCTATGACGAAGCCCGGCCGGACGATTCTGCTTCCGAGAGTCCGGAAAACCCGTGAAACATCTGTCGGACAGTGTCCTGCAACGGCTGGACGAACAGCTGGCCCGTCCGGAATTCGGACCCGAGACCGTCGTGATCGGCGGTGGAACGGGGCTATCCACGCTCCTGCGCGGCCTCAAGCGATATACGAGCAACCTGACCGCCATCGTCACGGTGGCCGACAACGGCGGCTCGTCCGGCATGTTGCGCGAGGACCTCGGCATGCTGCCGCCGGGAGATATCCGCAACTGTATCCTGGCGCTGGCGGAAACCGAACCCCTGATGAGCGAGCTGATCGGTTTCCGGTTTACAGACGGTCGGCTCAAGGGCCAGAATTTCGGCAATCTTTTCCTTGCGGCGCTGACGGCGATCTCCGGCAACTTCTACGATGCCGTGCGCAACTTTTCCCGGGTTTTGGCGGTCACAGGCCAGGTGATTCCGGTGTCGCTTCAGAACATCCAGATTTCCGCGCGGTTGGAGGACGGCTCGATCATCCACGGCGAAAGCGCGATCGGCAACCGGGTTCCGGACATGGCCAACGACATCCGCGAAATCCGCATGGAGCCGGCCGACGCCGCCCCGCTGGCGGAGGCCATCCGCGCCATCGACAACGCGCATGTGGTCGTTCTGGGGCCGGGAAGCCTGTATACGAGCATCATCCCCAATCTGCTTTTTCCGGAAGTCCGCGAAGCGATCCGTCGCAGCGGCGCGCCCCGGATCTATATCTGCAACGTCATGACCCAGCCGGCCGAAACCAGCGGATATGACGCGTGGCGTCATGTGGAGGCCCTGCTGAGGCATGCCGGCCTGCCGGACGCCCGCGGTTTTCTGGACTACTGCATTGTGGACAGCAGCGCGGCCCGCTTGTCGGAGGCGCTTCTCGCGCGGTACCGGGCGGACGGCGCGGAGCCGGTGGCGCCGGCGCGGGAGGCGCTCGAGAACGCCGGCCTCCGTGTCGTCGAAGTGCCGCTGGCCATCGCGGACGGGGAGAAGATCCGCCATGACCGGGATCTGCTGTCCCGCACCGTGATGACAATCGCCGTGGACACCGGCATCATCGCCAGGGAGGATTCCGGATCGTATGCCGTTCTCGCATGAGGTCAAGGCAGAACTGATCCGGCAGGAGCCCCGCAAGGCTTGCTGTACGGAAGCGGAGCCGCTGGCCGCGTTGGCGCTGGCGGCGCGCATCGCCGCGGACGGGGTCTCGATGGTCACCTCGCATCCCGGATACGCCGACCGCCTGGCCCGCCAGCTGGAAAGGCTTTCCGGCGCGGTGCCGACTGTCCGTCGGGAAAGCGGGCACATCCGGATCGTCGTGGAAACGCCGGATGCCTGCCTTCGCGTTCTGGACGCTCTCGCCCGGATCGGATTCGATCCGGTGACTCACCGGTTGGCCGCAAACGCGTTTTCCGCCGCCTGCTGTCGTCGAGCCGCCTTGCGCGGCATGTTTCTCGCCGGCGGATCGGTCGGGGATCCGGAGAGGGGATACCATTTTGAGATTGTGAGCCGGCACGGGCCGGCGATCCAGCACGCCTTGCGCCTGATGCATGCCGAGGGGATCCGGCCCCGGGTGATTTTCCGCCCACCCCTGCATGTCGCCTATCTCAAGGACGGGGAGCAGATCTCCGACTTTCTGAGAGCCACCGGCGCGCACGGGGCGCTGTTGTCTTTTGAAACCATGCGGGTGGAAAAGGACATGCGGAACGCCGTCAACCGGATGGTCAACTGCGACACTGCCAATTCTTCGCGGATCGCCAACGCGTCAGCCCGTCAGCTGGAGCTGCTGCGCACACTTGACGAAGGGCCCGGATTGGGGATTCTGCCCACGGACCTGCAGGAGACGGCGCGGGCGCGGCTGGCTTTTCCGGAACTGTCGATCCGGGACCTGGGGGAGCGGATGGACCCGCCGCTGGGCAAGTCCGGCATGAGCCACCGGCTGCGCCGGCTGGAACGCCTGGCGGAAGACTTCCTCGCTTCCCGGGAGCCGGAGGGCTGACTCCGGATTCCTTCCCCGACCGGTTTCCTGTACCATGGAGGCAGCACGTATGATCAAGGGAGGCTCGCGATGACATCCAGAACGAACCATTGGGTCGGAGCCGCCATCATCGGCATGGCGGGAGCCGTCATCGGAGCCGCCGTGACCGGCGCCGTGTTCCTGCGGAGCCTCCAGCAGCTTCCGGAAACGACCGGAACGACATCTGTCGCTTCGACTCAAAACAGTTCCGCCGCCACGACCGGGGGGGAGTCCCCGGACATCCTGACCGGGTACGAGGAGACGGTCATCCGCGTGGCCGACGAAGCGGGACCGTCCATTGTCGGCGTCTATGTCGAAATCCCCACCGGCATCCTGTTTACGGAAACGGGTTCCGGTTCCGGCATCATCATGTCCGAGGACGGATATATCCTGACGAACAACCATGTGGTCTGCGACAGCGAGGGCAGGTACGTCAACGGCACCCGGCTGACGGTCATCCGGACGGAGGGTGAAGAATCCTATCCCGCTCGCCTGGTCGGCCGGGATGCGCAGACCGACCTCGCTGTGCTGAAAATCGACGCATCCGACCTGCCGGCAGCCCGGTTCGGCGATTCCGACGAAGTGCGGGTGGGGCAGCTTACCGTCGCCATCGGCAATCCGGCCGGACTCGACTTCATGGGATCCGTGACATCGGGCGTGATCAGCGGGCTGGACCGTCTCGTGGTGCTGGAAGGAGGCGTTGAAATGCGTCTGCTCCAGACCGACGCCGCGATCAATCCCGGGAATTCCGGCGGCGCGCTGTTCGACTCCTCCGGACAGGTGATCGGCGTCAACAGCGCCGGGTTGGCAAAAAATGAATATGAGGGTGTCAATTTCGCCATTCCGTCGAACCTGGCACAAAGCATGTATGAAGACCTGAAGGTGAATGCCAATCAGTCCGGTCGCCCGTATCTGGGCATATCCGCCCTGTCGGACGCGGAATACGCGCAGATCCGCGGGCAGTACGGCTTGCCGGAAACCGGAGTGCGGATCGCGGCCGTCACGCCCGGCGGTCCCGCGGAGACGGCGGGTCTGGTGACCGGCGACGTGATCACGGCATGGAACGGGGTTGCGATCGACAGCCTTGCCGCGCTGACCGGCGCCATCAACGGGCATAAACCCGGCGATTCCATCGCCATCACGGTGTTCCATAACGAGAACGACACGGAAGAGATCACGGTTGTGCTCGGGGAGCGGTTTGATTGACATCGACGAAGCGTCCGATATAAAAAGTAAAGAGCCCGGCGTCCGGAGGCACACACCTCCGGATGCCGGGCTTTTCATTGCTGTGACGGCGGAGATCAGCCGGCGGCCGCCGCCTTTTCCTCCGCTTTTTTCGCGCGCACGAACTTGACCGCGGCCAATCCGGCCGACGCGCCTTCCCCGACCGCCGTGGCGATCTGGAGAACGCCGCCCGTGCAGTCTCCCGCCGCGTAGAAACCCGGCAGGGCGGTGCTGCCGTCCCGTTCCGCCGTGATGGCCCCGGCGGATGAAGGAACGCCGAGTTTCATGGCGAAATCCGTAGCCGACGCCGTTCCTTCCGCAATAAAGAGTCCGTCTACTTTCATGCGGCAGCCGTCTTCGAACACCACGGCCTGCAGGACTTCGCCGTCGCCGTCGACGCTTGCGAGCGGGCGCTCGTCGAGCGACGTCTTTTCCGGCAGCGCCGGCAGCGGTGCGGTGAGTTCCAGCGGACGACCATTCGTCAGCCAGACGATGGACCCGGCGAACGGGATCAGGTCGTTCAGTTCATGTAGGGCGAAATCCGCGTTTCCCACGACTCCGACTGTTTTGCCGCGGTAGAAGAATGCGTCACAGGTCGCACAGTAGCTGACGCCCTTGCCCTCGTATTTCTCCAGTCCGGCCAGGCGGATCCGCCGCTTCGGCATACCGGTTGCCAGAACGACTGCGTAGGAATCCCATTCCGCTTCCGCGGTGGTTACCTTGAACGAACCTTCCCATCCGACGTTGGTCACGGTGCCCTCGGCGAATTCCACCCCGAGCCGCCTGGCCTGGGCCAGCGCGTTTTTCAACAGTTCCGGACCGGATGTCGTTTCCGCGAATCCGAAGTAATTATCGACTTTTTCCGCCTTGGCGATCTGGCCGTTGTCCTTTGCGACGACCAGAACGGTCATCCCGGCGCGAACGGCATATATGGCGGCGGAGAGCCCGGCCGGTCCCCGGCCGATGATGATGATGTCAAACATGGCATGTACCTCCATGCATGAGTATACCCCACGCAGCAGCGCGCCGGTATGGATCAGTCGTCCAGGATCGTACCGTCGGTGGCGATGGTGACTACCTGCCATGGGATCATCTTGCCGCTGGTGATCAGCGCGTCGGTCACCGCGCGCTCCAGTCCGCCGCAACAGGGGACTTCCATCCGGACGACCAGAATGCTGCGGATGTCATTGGCCCGCAGGATGGCGCCGAGTTTTTCAGCGTAGTCGACACCGTCCAGCTTGGGACACCCGACGAGCGTGACCCGGCCGCGCATGAAGTCCTGGTGGAACGACGCATAGGCATAAGCGGCGCAGTCGGCGGCGACCAGCAGGCGCGCTCCCTTGAGGTAGGGGGCGTTCACCGGAACCAGTTTGATCTGGCACGGCCACTGGGCGAGCTCGGACGCCGGCCGCTCCGACGTCGCAGGAGAAGGGGAAGACGATTCCGATCCGCAGGCGCACCCGGATGGCGCGGCGTGCGGCTGGGCGTGCAGGGTGCGGGCCTGGGTGCCCGGGCAGCCGCACGGCAGGGAGGGCGCCTCTTCCGGGAGGATGCCGCCGGATGCAACGACCGCGGCGGCGTCAAACGGGTCCGCATCGCGTTCTTCGATCTGGATGGCGCCGGTCGGGCATTCGGGCAGGCAGTTGCCCAGTCCGTCGCAATAGGAATCGGAGACCAGCCGCGCTTTCCCGTCCACCAGCTTCAGCGCGCCTTCATGGCAGGCATCGACGCAAAGGCCGCAGCCGTTGCACTTGGATTCGTCGATCGTGACGATGTTTCTTTTCATGGGGATTCTCCTTTGGCATTTCCTATGGATTTCGGTTACCATCGAAAGTGTATCGGATCGGCAAGGTATTATCTGTTGCGGGTGCAACACAAAGGAGAAACATATGAAAGATCCACGTCTGGAAAAACTGGCCGGCATTCTGTTGACCCATTCCCTGTCCCTGGAAAAGGGGGATGGCTTTCTGGTATCCGCTTCGGTGGAATCGGTGCCGCTGGTCAAGGAGATCCTCGCGCAGTCCGCCCGGATGGGCGTTTTCCCGGTTGTGGAGCTGGCCGATGAGGAGATCAGCCGGATGCGGACCTCGTTGTTCGATCCGGCCGACGCTTCCGCCGGAGCTTTTCTCGATGCCGCAACCCGGTGGGACCTGGTGCGCTGGCAGGATCTCAAGGGCCGTGTCGCCATCCGCGGGACCGGAAACGACAGCGAAATGTCCGGTGTGCCGGCAGACCGGATGCGCTTTGCCGCGGACCGCATGCGGCCGGTCCAGGACCTGGTGGTCAACCAGCGGAAATGGGTGCTGTTCGACTGGCCGACCAAGGGGATGGCACAGAAAGCCGGCATGCCGTTTGAAAGCTTTTTCGACTATGTCATGGCGGTGTCCGACCTGGACTATGCCCGACTGGAGGCGGACGAGAGTGTCCTTGCCGGCTACATGGACCGCGCGGACCGGGTCCGGATCGAGGGGCCGGGGACGGACCTCGCGTTTTCCATCCGCGGCATCCCCACCGTCTGCTGCTGCGGCCGCCGCAACATACCGGACGGCGAAGTCTATACCGCGCCGGTCGCCGGAACGGTCGAGGGGCGCGTGACCTACAATGTGCCCACGGCTTACTGGGGGCGCCCGTTCCGCAATGTCAGCCTGGAATTCCGCGCGGGAGTCGTCGTCGGCGCGGACTGCGACGGCGACCGGGACGCCCTGACGGCGATCCTGGACTCGGATCCCGGCGCACGGCGGATCGGGGAATTCTCGTTCGGCGTCAACAACGCCATACGCGAACCGATCGGCAACATCCTTTTCGACGAGAAGATCGGCGGCTCGTTCCACTTGACGCCGGGTGCCGCGTATGCCAGGGCCGACAACGGGAACCGGTCCGCGGTCCACTGGGATCTGGTGGCCATCCAGCGGCCGGACCACGGAGGCGGGCGCATCTGGCTGGACGACCTGCTGATCCGGGAGGACGGACGCTTCCTGCCCGCCGACCTGCAGGGTTTGAACCCCTGACGCCGCGTTCCCATGCCGCTGCCGCTGTTTTGTGTTACTATTTTGTTATTCAATCCTCCAAGACGGGGATGAGCCGCCAGACAGGCCGTGCCAGCCGGACGGCCACCGGAAAGGGAAAGCGAGGACATGACCATGAGTGATGGAAACCGACCGAATCCCGCCCCGAACCAGATTCCCATTCCTACCGCCGACCAGGTGATCGGCGAGGCGACCTCGGTGCTCTCCACGTTCACAAAGGATCCCGTCGGTGCGGTCCGCGCAGCCTGGGACCAGAAAAAGATCAGCATCGCGCTGATTGTGGCCGTCGTGTTCATCATCACGAAACTCCTGGACTCCGTCATTTCCGGATGGGGGTACTCCAAGTTCGGCGCGATCCTGGTCAGCTGGTTCAAAGGCTCCCTGCTGCAACTGGTCCTGCTGGCGGTCCTCGCGCTGGTCGGCGTCCTTCTGGTCCACGGCCATGACAACAGCGGGTTCGTCGGTTCACTGGCCGGCGTCGGCACAGCCGCCATACCCTATGCGGCGGCCTATCTCCTCAGTACGGTTTTCCTCTTGATCGAGCGGATCTTCCGGCTCGGCGTGATCGATTTCATCTGCGGCCTGATCCGGGCGGCCCTTGGCGCTCCCGGCTACATTGCGCTGTTCATCCTCCTCGCCCTCGCCATCCGCCGCAAGACCATGGCAGAGGACGATTTCTCCGTCGCCAAGAACACGGTCCTGCTGGCGGTGGCGTTCTTCGCCGCCAACTACGTGGTCTGGTCCATTCTTTGGTAATCCCGTGAATAAATTCATCTTCAATGGAGGCCTATTGACATGCTCGACATCAATCTCATCCGCAAAGACCCCGATAAAGTCCGGGAGGGGCTCGCCCGCAAAGGGTGCCAGGTGGATTTCACCTCCTTCCTCGACGAGGATCGCCGCCGCCGCGAGATGATCCAGGCGGGGGAGGCTCTCAAGGCCGAGCGGAACCGATCCTCCGCACTCATCCCGGCGCTTCGCAAGGAGGGCAGGGACACCGCGGAACTGATGGCGGGCATGAAAAACATCTCCGACCGGATCAAGGCCATCGACGAAGAACTCGCGGCGCTGGAAGGAAGCCAGAAGACCTTCCTTGAAGGCCTCCCGAACCTTCCCGCGGACGGTGTCCCCGCCGGCGGCAAGGAGAACAACCAGGTGGTCGACGTGTTCGGGGAAAAGCCGGTCTTCCGCTTTGCCCCGAAGCACCATGTGGATCTCGTCGAGCGCCTCGGCATCATCGACTACGCACGCGGCGTCAAGATGGGCGGCAACGGATACTGGCTGTACCGCGGCGACGGCGCGCGGATCGAGTGGGCGCTCCTGTCCTACTTCATGGGCGAACACTGGAAGGACGGCTACGAGATGATCCTGCCGCCTCACATCCTCAATTACGCCTGCGGTTATACGGCCGGCCAGTTTCCCAAGTTCGAGGACGACGTGTTCCAGATCCGTGACGAGGAATCGGAGCGCGGCTTCACCCACTTTATGTTGCCGACTTCCGAGACCGCGCTGGTCAACCTCTATCGCGACGAGGTCATCGACGCGTCCAGCCTCCCGGTCAAGCTGTTCGCGTACAGCCCCTGTTACCGCAGGGAGGCCGGCAGCTACCGTTCCGAGGAACGCGGCATGATCCGCGGGCACCAGTTCAACAAGATCGAGATGTTCCAGTACACCCTGCCGTCGGATTCCGACCGGGCCTTGCAGGAGCTGGTCGGCAAGGCGTCCCGGCTGCTTCGCGGACTGGGGCTGCACCACCGTGTCACCCGCCTGGCCGCGGAGGACTGCAGCGCGTCGATGCGGGAGACCTATGACATCGAAGTCTGGATCCCCAGCATGAACGTGTACAAGGAAGTCAGCTCGGCGTCCAACGCGGGCGATTACCAGGCGCGGCGCGGCAACATCAAGTACCGCGACCCTGAAACCGGCCGGTTGGAGTTCGCGCACACCCTGAATGCCTCCGGCCTGGCCACCAGCCGGATCCTGCCCGCCATCGTCGAGCAGTTCCAGCAACCGGACGGGTCGGTCGTCATTCCCGAAGTCCTGCGCCCCTGGATGGGCGGTCAGGAGTTGCTGACACCCAGGGCATAAGGGGGAAACGCCGTCATCCGAGGGCCGTCCGGCCGACCGGGCGGTCCTTTTCATCCTCCCGGCGTATCCGGTTTGATCGAAAACGCCCGCTGCGACGGCCCTTCACACCGTCAGCCGGGCCGCTGGAAATTCGGATTTACAAACAGGGGAACCGGTGATATACTGAGTTGCCTGTGCGCACAAGAGCGCCGGACATGATTTATTTTTTTGGAAAGGAGGTGTATTGATGCCTACGTTCAACCAGCTGGTTAAGGAGGGCAGGCACGACAAGCGGTACAAGTCCGCATCCCCTGCATTGCAGATCGGACTGAATACCAAGAGGCACATTCCGACCAATCTGTCGTCGCCGCAAAAGCGCGGGGTGTGCACCGTTGTCAAGACCACGACCCCCAAAAAGCCGAATTCTGCGTTGAGGAAGGTCGCCAGAGTCCGTCTGACCAACGGAATCGAAGTCACGGCGTACATTCCGGGCGTAGGGCACAACCTGCAGGAGCACTCCGTTGTCCTCGTTCGAGGCGGCAAAGTGAAGGATCTGCCGGGTGTGCGCTACCATATCATTCGCGGCACGCTGGACACAGCGGGAGTCGCGAATCGCATGCAGGGTCGCTCCAAATACGGGGCAAAACGACCGAAGGCGGCCAAGGTCAAGCGCTGACAGGCGCGACCGGTCCGCTCGAGAGGTCCAGGTTGGACGATAGCGATCAGTACACTGTCATATATGCCGGCCCGCGAGGGCTCTGCCCGCAAGGGCCCGGCCCTTTCGGGACCGGATGGAAACGGTGGTATGGCTTGGACTGGCGCAGACACGGGACCAACCGTGAGTACCTGTGGTTTCGGGGTTAGAAAACCCCGCATAATCATGAAAGGAGGGAAGACAAGTGCCAAGAAAAGGCCATGTACCGACAAGAGAGGTGCTGCCTGATCCCATTTACGGCGATGTTCGTGTGACCAAGTTGATCAACAACATCATGCTGGACGGGAAAAAGGGCGTTGCACAGAAAATCTGCTATGACGCATTCGAGATCATGAAGGCGAAGTCCGGCCAGAATCCGCTGGACATCTTCAACAAGGCGCTCGAGAATGTTATGCCCGCACTCGAAGTCAAGGCTCGCCGGGTCGGCGGATCGAACTACCAGGTTCCGATCGAAGTCCGTCCGGAACGCCGTCAGACACTGGGCCTTCGCTGGCTGGTCTCTTTCGCGAGAGCCCGCAGCGAGCGCACCATGAAAGAGCGTGTCGCCAACGAACTGCTGGACGCATCCAACGGCGCCGGCGGCGCGTACAAGCGCAAGGAAGACATGCACCGCATGGCGGATGCCAACCGCGCGTTCGCCCATTACCGCTGGTAGACGCCGGCACGACACCCCGACCCGTTTCGGCCTGAGCCGCGCGGGACGCACCCGATGAAAGAGGAGTTCTACTATAATGCCCAGGCAGTTCCCACTGGAGAAAACACGCAATATTGGTATCATGGCGCATATCGACGCCGGAAAGACCACCACAACCGAGCGCGTCCTGTTCTACACAGGCCGTATCCATCGCGTCGGAGAGGTGCATGAAGGCGCTGCCACCATGGACTATATGGTCCAGGAGCAGGAACGCGGGATCACCATTACCTCGGCCGCAACCACGGCACAATGGAAGGGGCATCGGATCAACATCATCGACACGCCCGGCCATGTCGACTTCACCGTCGAGGTGGAACGTTCTCTTCGCGTCCTGGACGGCGCGGTCACGCTTTTCTGCGCCAAGGGCGGTGTCGAGCCCCAGACCGAGACGGTCTGGCGCCAGGCCGACCACTACCACGTACCGCGCATGGCTTATGTCAACAAGATGGACATCATGGGCGCGGACTTCTTCCGCACCGTCGAAATGATGATTCTCCGTCTCGCCACCCGCGCGGTCCCCATCCAGCTCCCCATCGGCAAGGAGTCCGATTTTGTCGGGATCATCGACCTCATCCGCATGAAGGCCGAGATCTATCTGGATGAAATGGGTTCCGACGTCAAGGAGGTCCCGATACCGGACGACATGACCGCCCTTGCCGCCGAATGGCGCGAGAAGATGGTCGAGGCGGTTGCGGAAAGCGACGACGCGCTGACCGACAAGTTCCTGCAAGGCGAGGAGATCACCGAGGCGGAGCTCAAGGCCGCGCTGAGACGGGCGACCATCGATTGCCGCATCACTCCGGTCATCTGCGGTTCATCCTACAAGAACAAGGGGGTCCAGCTCATGCTGGACGCCGTGATCGACTACCTCCCCTCCCCGCTGGACATCCCGGCCATCACCGGCCTGGACCCCCAGACGGACGAGGTGGATTCCCGTCCCCCAGCCGACGACAGCCCGTTCTCCGCGCTGGCGTTCAAGATCCTGTCCGATCCCTTTGTCGGCAAGCTGTGCTTTTTCCGGGTCTATTCCGGCACACTGCAGGCAGGTTCGTACACCCTGAACTCCAGCAAGAAGAAAAGGGAACGCGTCGCCCGAATCCTGCAGATGCACGCCAATCACCGCGAGGAGATCGACACGGTCTACTCGGGGGACATCGGCGCGATCGTCGGGCTCAAGGACACGACGACGGGCGACACCCTGTGCGACGAAAAGCATGCGATCATCCTGGAATCCATGGATTTCCCCGAGCCGGTCATTTCGGTGGCCATCGAGCCCAAATCCAAGGCCAGCCAGGACAAGATGATGACCGCCCTCACGAAGCTGGCGGAAGAGGATCCGACGTTCAAGACCTACACGAACACGGAAACCGGACAGACGATCATCGCCGGGATGGGTGA
Source organism: uncultured Oscillospiraceae bacterium (assembly GCA_964572095.1). Classification (GTDB taxonomy): domain Bacteria; phylum Bacillota; class Clostridia; order Saccharofermentanales; family UBA5734; genus JAAYKS01. The sequence continues at coordinate 1,156 of CAZNGQ010000051.1, read as the reverse complement.
ACTCCACCTCGACATCATCGTCGACCGCATGTTCCGCGAGTTCAAGGTCGAGGCGAATGTCGGCGCCCCACAGGTCGCCTACAAGGAGACCATCCGGAAGACGGTCCGTTCCGAAGGCCGTTTCATCCGCCAGACCGGCGGTCATGGCCAGTACGGCCATTGCGTGATCGAAATCGAACCGACCGAACCCGGATCGGGATACGAATTCGTCAACAAGACCATCGGCGGATCGATCCCCAAGGAGTTCATCGCCCCGATCGACGCCGGCATCCAGGAAGCCATGCTCAGCGGCGTGCTGGGCGGCTACCAGGTGGTCGACCTGCGAATCACCGTGCTCGACGGTTCCTACCACGAAGTCGACTCCTCGGAAATGGCGTTCAAGATCGCCGGCTCCATGGCGTTCAAGGACGGTTGCCGCAAGGCCGACCCCGTCCTGCTCGAACCCATCATGCGGGTGGACATCATCGTTCCCGAAGACTACATGGGCGACGTCATGGGCGACATCAACGCACGGCGCGGCCGGATCGAGGGGATGGAAGCGCGCGGCGCGGCTCAGCAGATCACCTGCAAAGTCCCGCTTTCCCAGATGTTCGGTTATGCGACCGTCCTTCGGTCGCGCACCCAGGGGCGCGGAACGTTCGTGATGCAGATCAGCCACTTTGAGGAAGTCCCCAAGAGCATCATGGAGCAGATCCTCAGGAAGTGACGCCCGCAGGCGCGCCTTGCGGCGTATCCTGACAGCAGCGCCGAGGTCCGGTTATCAACCGGTTCTTGCAGAAAAAAAGAGTTATAGTACAATGGTTGTTGCAGGCGTTTTGCTTGGCAGCCAAAATCATGCGATGATCAGCTTCCAAGGCTGAAAAGGAGGATTCAAACACAATGGCTAAGGCGAAATTTTTGAGAGACAAGCCGCATGTCAACATCGGCACCATCGGTCACGTCGATCACGGCAAAACGTCCCTGACGGCTGCCATCACCAAGGTTCTTGCTTTCGAAGGCAAGGCGGCCTTCACCTCTTATGACAACATCGACAAGGCTCCCGAGGAGCGTGCCCGCGGCATCACGATCAACACCGCGCACGTCGAGTACCAGACGACTGCCCGCCACTATGCGCACGTCGACTGCCCCGGGCATGCCGACTACATCAAGAACATGA
>CAZNGQ010000050.1:0-14535 GCA_964572095.1 uncultured Oscillospiraceae bacterium | reverse complement strand
GCGTCCACCGCATCGTCGTCATGGCGATCGAGCGCGGCAAACTGCAGAACCTGATTTTCGACAACCAGGCGCACCTCAGCCACCGCGCGATGGCGGCGATCCTCGGGGTCATCCTCAAGCTCCCGCCGATCAAGCAAATCCTGGCGAGCGACCAGATGAAGTCCCGCTACCTTGTTTCGCTGATCCGGCGCGTGGGGATGTGAGACTAGCGATAGATTTTTATGTTTGACAATATGATTTTTGATTATTATTATATCTACAGGCTTGCCGTGTGCAGTACGATTCATCGGCCTACGGTCCCTGATGGACAATCCGGTCTTGTCATCCGTCTTTCCCTATAGGCCAAACAGGGATTCGCCGGTAGTTCCGGCTCAGTCCACCCTCCCATGCCGCCAGGTTGCAAACCATCATTCGAATGCGGGGATTCGTAATGAAACTACAGTCGCGCAACTACACCCTGGCCGACCTGATTCGGCTGCCCTATCAGGCATCCCGCCTGCCGATCCTGTTCCTGCTGGCCAACAACCTGGTCGTGGGCCTGGTGCCTTCCCTGCAGGTGCTCGCCGTCGGGGGGTTCATCGACCATGCACTTGCCGTGGTGAAAACCGGCACCGCGATTTCTACGGTGGTCCCTTGGATTCTCGCCGTTGTCGGTCTGGTCGCCTATTCCTGGATCGCCGGCCAGATGAACCGGTTCGCCATCACCCGCGCGCAGATCGGCTTGTACGCCGGGCTGCGCAGTGCCATGATCGACAAGCGCGCCCGCCTGATGTACCGCCACATCGAGAATCCCGACACCTGGGATCTGATCAAGCGGGTGTCCGACAAGCCCGAGGAGAAAATCGGCAATGATGGCCTGAACAACCTGTTCGGCCTGGCTGTCACGATCCTGACCGTCGTCGGGCTGCTGGCGATTCTGTTCTCCAGGGTCTGGTGGGCCGCGCTGGTTATCGTCGGATTTTCGATCCCCTTGATGTGGCTCTCGATCAAGGCCGGCAAGGCCGGTTATGACGCGGAAAAAGAAACCTCCCGGATAAAGCGAAAGACCGATTATCTATCCACTGTGCTCAAGGACCGCGAGAATGTGGAGGAGCGGAGCATCTTTAGCTATACCGACCCACTGAACGACACATGGTTCTCAGCGTTCGAGAAAGCCCGTAAAATCGAACTCAAGGTCAATGCCAAATGGTTCATACGGATGAAAACAGGCGGGCTGATCGCCGTCGTTATCGCCTTGCTCATCGCGGCGGTGCTGCTGACTCCTGCCATCAACGGCAAGCTCTCCCTGGGACTGTATTTCGCCCTGATCAACGCGGTATTTGGCCTGGTGAACCACTTCAGCTGGAGTTTGATCTACCAGATGAAGCAACTATCCAAATGCCGCGAGTTCATGAAGGACCTCACGGCCTTTGCGGCACTGGAGGAGACACCCGACGCCACAGTGACGCCGGATACCCCGCCACCCGGATTCTCGTTCCTGGAATTCCGCGAGGTCTCCTTTACCTACCCGGGCACGGACCAGAAAGTCCTGGATAGACTGAGTTTTACCATGGATGCCGGACAGCATTATGCCCTGGTCGGCATCAACGGTGCGGGCAAGACCACTATCACCAAACTGCTTACCGGTTTGTATCCCGAATACGAGGGAGAGATCCTCGTCAACGGGTGCGAACTCCGGAGCTATACGGAAGCCGGGCGAAAAGCCCTCTTCTCTGTGGTCTTCCAGGATTTTGCCCGTTATTTCATCCCGCTTCGGGACAATATCGCGGTCGGCGGCGCTCATCGCCTCGAGGACTCCCGCCTCTTCGAGGCGATTGAAACCGTCGGCCTCGAGTCGGCCATCCAAGGGTTGCCGAAAGGGTGGGACACCCCGCTCGGCAAGATCCGCAAGGATGGCCAGGATCTGTCCGGCGGTGAGTGGCAGCGCATCGCCATGGCGCGTGCCATGGTGAATCCCGCCCCGCTGCGCATCCTGGACGAACCCACCGCCGCACTGGACCCGATTTCCGAGAGCCGCGTGTATACCGAATTCGAACGCATGAGCCAGGGCAAGACCACGATTTTCATCTCGCACCGGCTCGGATCGACCGCGCTGGCGGACAGGATCCTGGTCATCGACGGAGGCCGGGTCACAGAGCAGGGAACACATGGCGAGTTGATGACCCAGGCGGGCCTGTATGCGCGGATGTACGAGTCCCAAAGGAGCTGGTATCAGTGAAGGCGGACAAGAAGATAGACAGCATCACGTTCTGGGTACTGCTCCGGCGACTGCTCCCATTGTATTATCATGCCGCTCCAGGGTGGTTTATCGCAATCAACGTTATCACGGTCATCCATGGCGCGTCATGGGGATTTGGCACATTGGTTACCCAGTGGTTCTTTGACTCGGTCACGCGGACCTCGACCGGGGAGGCCTCGTCCGGTGCTGCCGTAGCCATGCTGCTCCTGCTCGGGGTTGTTGCCCTGACGCAGCAGGTGCTCAACGGCGTCGGGAACTTCTGGGAAAATGAATTCAACAGCCTGTGCAAAGGCAAGCTCAGCAGGCTGATCCATCGCAAAACCGCCCGAATCGATCCCGTCTGTTTCGAAGATCCCGCGCTTCTGGACGACATCAACAAAGCGGAAGAAGGCAAGAACAACAGCGGATTGCTGATCATGGTCGCATTAGGCATTTTAACGTTTTACCTGCCGTACTTCGCCTTTATGGCGATCTATCTCCTGGCACTCAAGCCCCTCTTGCTGCTGGCGATCCCGATGGTGTTCGTTCCGGTCCTGCTGACGCAGCTGCTTCGGACTTCGGTATTCGCCAAATTCGAAGATGAAGCGGCACCCATCCGCCGGGAAGCCGAATATTACGAGAAAGCCATCTGCGACCGGGAATACTTCAAGGAAACCCGCCTGCTTGGGGCGTTCCATTTCTTCCATACCTTATACGACACGACCGTGCTCCTCCTGAACCGCAAGAAATGGCGGGCGGAACTCCGCACCAACATGGCGGAACTTGCGATGCGTCTGCTGACGTTGACCGGTTATGTCGGGATCCTGTACCTGCTGGTTACCAGCCTGCTGTCCGGGGATATCAGTGTCGGTGCCTTTGCGGCGGTCTTTGGAGCCGTCGGCATGCTCTTTTCCATCATGGAGGAGATCGTCTGCCAGCATATCGGACAGATGACCAAGGACCTGGGGACGGTCCGCAACTTCATCCGCTTCCTCGACCTGCCGGAACGCACCGGGCCGGAAATGCCGGTCACGGCGCGGGAAATCCGCATGGAGGATGTGTCGTTCCGTTATCCCGGCAAGGAGACGGACGCCGTCTCCGGGGTATCCTTTATCGTCCAGCCAGGGGAGACGGTGGCGATCGTCGGGGAAAACGGCGCAGGGAAAACCACACTGATCCGCCTGATGACCGGACTCTTCCTGCCCGCCGGCGGCTCTGTTCTGCTGGACGGTACGGATACGAGGGACACCTCCGCGCAGTCGATCTACAAAGGCATATCCGGTGTATTTCAGAAATACCAGCGGTACAAGCTGACACTGGCGGAAAACGTGACCATCAGCGATGTGTCCCGGGCCGACGACGGATCATTCATGGATGCCGCGCTGTCCAAAGCCGAAGTCGACCCGACCGGGGACACCAGCTACCCGGACGGCCGCCAGACCATGCTGTCCCGCGAGTTCGACGGGGTCGACCTATCCGGCGGCCAATGGCAGCGTGTGGCGATCGCGCGCGGATTCTACCGGGCGCACGACATGATCGTGCTGGACGAACCCACCGCCGCCATCGATCCCGTTGAGGAATCCCGCATCTACAACAAGTTCGCCGAGATTTCGCGCGGAAAAACCGCGGTCATTGTGACCCATCGGCTGGGTGCCGCCCGCATCGCGCACCGCATCCTGGTCATGGACGGCGGCCGGCTGGTCGAGCAGGGCACGCATGACGAGCTGATGATTCTGGACGGCCTGTATGCGCGCATGTACCAGGCGCAGGCGCAGTGGTATGTATAGGATGTAGCGGTCTCAGCCGATGTGGAACCCCCGCCCATACGGCTTTGGCACCTCGATCGCCAGCCCGGGATGGTTCATTTTCTGGCGGATCGGCCAGTAAGGGTCGCGCAGCAGTTCGCGCCCCAGTGCGACCAGGTCCGCGCGGCCCTGCGCCAGCGTCTCCTCCGCCTGCTCGTACGTCGTGATGAACCCGACCGTGATGGTCGGCACCCCGCAGGCCTTGCGCACGGCTTCGGAAAACCCGGTCTGGTATCCGGGGAATACCCGGATCGGTGCCGGCAGCACGCCGCCGCTGCTGATGTGGAACAGGTCGGCGCGCGACTTGGCCAAGTCGACGATCCGGATCGTCTCCGTGATGTCCAGTCCGCCCTCGAGATAGTCCGACGCCGAAAGGCGTACCTGCACGGGACGGTCCGACGGCCATACGCCATGGACCGCGTCGAGCACCTCCAGCAACAAACGGACCCGGTTTTCCGTGCTCCCGCCGTACCGGTCCGTCCGATGGTTCGACAGCGGGGACAGAAACTCGTGAATCAGGTACCCGTGTGCCGCATGGATTTCCAGCAGGTCGTAGCCCGCCGCCAGCGCACGCACCGCGGCATCCCGGAACGCGGCGACGACACCGGCGATGTCCGCCTCGTCCATCTCTTTCGGGACGCGGCTCTTTTCGTCGAATGCGATCGCGGACGGCGCAAGGATCGGGCTGTCCGCGGAGGTGCACTTGCGGCCCGCGTGGGCGAGCTGGATCCCGGCAGCCGCGCCGCCGGTGTGGATCAGTCGGACGATGTCCCGAAGCCCGTCGACCTGGCCGTCTTCCCAGATCCCGAGGTCCGCGTCCGAGATCCGGCCCGCAGGCGTTACCGCGGTGGCCTCCTCGATGACGAGGCCGACGCCGCCGATGGCGCGCGTGCCGTAATGCAGACGGTGGAAATCCTGGACACGGCCGGCGGCGTCGCTGACATACATGCACATCGGGGGCATGACGATCCGGTTTCGAAGTGTCAATGAGCGGATCTGGAACGGCTGGTCGATAAACATCGCGGTCATCCTTTCGGTCGTGGCATCTCTTGTCCCTATCTTAATCAACGGAGGCGGAAAGGGAAACCCCGCCTGCTGCCCGCCTTCCGTCATCTTGTCAATTTCCGGCCGTTTCCGGTCAATCCTGTGGCTTTCCCCACTGGCTGCGGTTTTCCATAATCAAGGAGAACAATCTGCAAAGAACGAGGTGGATGTATGTACCGGATCGGGGAAGAGGAAGTCCAGGCCGTTCGCGAAACCCTGCTGGGGAAACGGATGTGGCGGTACCAGCGCGACAGCCAGACGGAGCGGTTCGAACACGCGCTCGCGCAAAAAATGGATTCCGGGTACGCGCTGGCGCTAGCCAGCGGAACCGGCGCGCTGATGGCCGGGCTCACGGCGCTCGGGATCGGACCCGGGGACGAAGTGCTCGTGCCGGCCTATACCTACATTTCGACCGCGATCGCCCCGCTCGCGGTCGGCGCGGTCCCGATCCTGGTCGAGACCGACGAGACGCTGACGATGGATCCCGCCGACCTGGCGCGCAAGATCACCCCGCGCAGCCGCGCCGTCATTCCGGTCCACATCAACGGACACCCGTGCGACATGGGTCGGATCCTCCCGATCGCCGCCGAGCATGGGATGTATGTGCTCGAGGACGCCTGCCAGTCGGTCGGCGGATCCTGGCAGGGCCGCCGGCTGGGCACGATCGGCGACATGGGGGCGTTCTCGTTCAACCACTACAAGATCCTCTCGTGCGGGGAGGGCGGCGCGGTCCTGACGCGAGACCCGCTGCTGTACGAGCGCGCCCGCGTCTACCACGACAGCGGGATCTGCTACTTTTCACCCGGGCAGGAGACGCCGGTGCCGCCGTTCGCGGGCCTGTCCATCCGGATCTCCGAAGTGCTGTCTGCGATCCTCAACGTCCAGCTGGAGCGCCTCGACGGTATTCTGCACGACCTGCGCGCGGTCAAGCGCGCGATGGGCCGCGAGATCGGGACGGGGCCGGACTGGCGGCCAAGTCCGATGCACGACCCCGACGGGGACTGCGGCATCAAGCTCGGCATCCTGCTGGACACGCCGGAGCGGGTCCTCGCGGTCCGGGAACGGCTCCGGGCGGAGGGATTCCCGCTGGGACTCGAGTGCCCGTTCTATTCGGAACGCCATGTGTATGTCAACTGGGAGGCCGTGATGGACCAGCGCGGAGCGGCGCATCCGCTTCGGAACCCGTTCCGCGACACCCCGGTTCCCTATACACGCGACATGTGCCCGGTGACGCTCGATGTGCTGCGGCGAACGCTGTATGTGGCGGTGGATCCCGAGCTGGACGCGGATGCCGCCGGCGAGGCGGGGCGCCAGGTGCGGCGGGCGCTGGAGGGGTGAACCGGACGGTCAGGTCCGGCCGGCACGCGTCTCGGCGGGTGTGACACCCATGCAGCGGCGGTAGCTGGCGGACAGGTGGCTGCCGGAGGAGAACCCGGTCTGCCGCGCGATCTGAGCGACCGGCAGCCTCGTGCCCCGCAGCAGTTCCTCCGCCCGGGCGCACCGGTAGAGCGTGAGGTACCGCTGAAACGGCATGCCCGTCAACCGCTTGAAAAACCGGCAAAAATAGCTCTCGTCGTAGTTGAGGAGCCGGGCCGCCTCGCGGCTGGTCAGCCGCTCCTGGCAATGCTCCCGCAGATAGGCGAGCAGATCGTCCAGCCGGGCGATCTCCCGCCTGCGGACATCGCCGGCGGACGAAACCCCGGCTTCCGGTTCCGCCGTATACGGCCAGGCGCCGGCATGCCGGACCAGCGACGCGGCGATCTGGTAGATCCGGCCGCGAATGTCCAGCTCGTATCCGGGGAGGCGTGAATCGAACGCCTCCGCGATCGCCGGCATCTGCACGGCCAGGGTGTCAAGCAGGCCGGCGGAACCGTCGTCCTGCGCACGCACCACCTTGGCGCGGTCGTCGGACGGGAACAGAAGGCGCAGCGGCACGCGGATATCCCCGGTCAGCCCCGGCTCCATCTCCAGCACCAGAAAAGACGCCTCGCCGGCCAGGGCGTGGATGTCCATGCTGTTGAGCAGGATCGCGTCCCCGGCTGCGACGAGATGACGTGCCGTGTTGAGGCTCAACTCCAACCGGCCATCCAGCATGTAGAGGATCTCGAGGAAGTCATGCCAGTGCGGAGCCACGATCCGGCCCGCGACCACACTGCCCCGCAGCATCTTGGCTGGCAGCAGCGTGTCTCCCAGCCGCTCTTCCTGATAGAAAGGATTCATCGCCGGAACCCCCTGTTCCCGCCGGCCTGGAACCGGTGTTCCTTCTATCTTATCGCAGCTGAGGCTCAGGGCGATCCATGTTCTCCCTCCAGTTCCAGGAACACCCGTGCGATTTCCGGGTCGAACTGGCTTCCTGTACACCGCCGGATCTCCTCCATCGCCGCTTCGCGCGGCATCGCCGAACGGTAGACCCGCGTCTCGGTCATCGCGTCATAGGAGTCGGCAACAGACAGGATCCGGGCCAGCAGCGGGATGCCGAGTCCGGACAGGCCTTCGGGATAACCCGTTCCGTCCCAGCGCTCATGGTGGTGCAGGATATCATCGGCGATCATCTCCAGGTCGGGAGAGGACATGGCGATCCGGTAGCCGATTTCCGGGTGTTTCTTCATGATTTCCCACTCCGTGCCGGTCAGTCTTCCGGGCTTGTTGAGAATGTGGTCGTCGATGCCGACTTTTCCGATGTCGTGCAGCATCGAGAAGATCTCCAGCTGGTCGAGCATCATGCTCGGAAGCCCCATCCGCTCGCCGATGCCGCGGCACAGGCTCGCCAGCCGCGCGGCGTGGGCCTCGGTCTCCTGGCTGCGCGCGTACATCGTCGCCATGATCGATGACAGGATCGCGCTGTGCGAGCTCTTCTGGCTGAGCATCTTGCGCCGGTGCAATGCGTCCGCCGCGATCCGGACGGCGTCGTGGATCCGCTCTTCCGGACGGGTCCTTGTATGACCGGCCATGGTCAGCGACAACACGCCGATCTCGTTGCCGGAAGCGGCTTGCGCCAGGCCGGCGTTCACCTTCTGCATAAACAGGGAGGCGGCGCGCTCGTCCGCACGGGGCATCAGGATGCAGAATTCGTCGCCTCCCGTCCGTGCCAGGATGTCGTTCTCGCGGCAGTTGCGCCGCAGCACTTCGGCAGCGTCGACGATGACCCGGTCGCCCGTCGGATGGCCGAACGCATCGTTGATCATCCGGATTCCGCTGACATCCGCCAGCAGGACCGTCAGCGGCAGGCAATCGTCCCTGTCGAGCCTCTCCAATGCCGTTTCCAGGTAATTCCGGTTGTACAACCCGGTCATGTAGTCGTGGTCGTTGAGATACTCGATCCTGGATTCGCGCTCTTTTTGCAGGGTGATGTCGATGATGAGCCCCTCAAGCGCGTCGACACTGTTGTTGGTGTTCCAGACTGCCTGACCGACTTCCATGACCCATTTTCTTGTCCCGGCCGACGTGAGAATCTCATATTCATACTTGAACTGGGACCGGGACTCGATGGCGGCTGCCCAGGCGTTCCACAACGCCTCGCGGTATTTCGGCACGATGATGTCGTTGAACGACAATTCCCGGTTGTGGATCAGCCGGTCCGGATCGTATCCGGTGAGTTCCCTGCAGCCGTCCGAGACAAACAGCATCGTCCAGGCACGGTCGTACCGGCATCGGTACGCAAGCCCGGGCAGATGCGACAGGAGGACGGACTTGCTGCGTTCGCTCTCCCGCAGGGCGGACTGGACGATGACCTCGGTCGTGACGTCCGAGACAAGCCGGATATAGCTATGGCTGTCCGATCCTTCCATCCGCAGCGGCGCCACCAGCATCTTGACCCAGACCGTGGTCCCGTCGGGACGCACATAGCGCTTCTGGATGGTGTACCGGTCGATCTCCCCCGAGTCGAACCGCCGCAGGAGCCCGGCCTCGGCATCCACATCGTCCGGGTGCGTGATTTCCTGCCAGGGCAGCCGGTGCAGTTCGTTGGCCGGCCGACCGGTTATGCTTTCAAACATGGGGTTGATGTGGGAGACGTTCCGCTCCCCCTCCACGATGACAATGCCGACCGGTGCCTGCCGGAATACCGTTTCAAACACGTTGCGGCTCCGGTCCAGCTCGTCGCGCAGGGATCGGAGGCGCCTCATCCTTTCAACCAGCAACAGCAGGATCGCGATCAGCGCATTGGTCAGCAGGGCTACCGCGAAAGCGCTTTTCACCGGCCGGTCGACCATCTCCCGCCACCGTTCCACCGGATAGTCGGCGGCCAGAACAGCCACCACCTCGCCGGTCGCGCGGCTGCGGACCGGCACGATCGCGCTGATCCATCGCCCCCACCGATCGGTCGTCGCCGGACTGATACGGGATTGTCCGTCCTCAAAGGTCCGGAGGAATGCCGGATCCGCTTCCGTATACACCTGTCCGGCCGGCGACATGTCGGCGGATCCTTCCGGCTCGGAATCGGCGATAAACACCAGTCGGCCCTCCACCTGCATGCACAGATAAGTGAATCGGATGTCGGGATCCCCCGACCGGATGTTCGCGAGCTGCCTCTTGAGATTCAACAGGATATAGTCGTCCGGTCCCGCTCCATCCAGCGCAAGTGCGCCCAGGCTGTCCGCATGCAGGAATGTCACGGCCGCTTCCAGCGGGCGTATGGCGTTCTCGGCCATCTCGCGCCGGGAGGAGGATCTCGTGTCCGCGACGGCCCACGCGCCGATGGCAAGCGTCACCGTCAGGACGGCAATGCCCGCTATTCCGCTCAAGCGGCCGGCCCATGCCCGTAAGGATCGGATCGACATGTTACTCCGTTCCCGGATTCCGCCCGTGTGGGGGATACCGCAAAAAAGTCGGGTGTCCGTATCTGCACATACATGCTATCGTGCCGATTGCGGAAATCCTGAACCGAATTTCCGCACGGGAGCCGGAGCGGTCCATTCAATAAACAGAGCAGGTGGCTTGTGGCCACCTGCTCCATACATATCCTGTCGGTAATACCTGAATCAGCCGATCATTTCTGGATGTTCGATTTGTCCCTCTCACGGGTCGAACTCGCGTGCAGAACCGGCCCATGGGCGGCTTTCGACACCCGGACCACCTTGATCAGCCACACGACGAGCAGGAACAGCAGCGCATAACCGATGATGCCCAGGAGTGTCGCCAGCTCGAAGATGGAACCCTCCCCCGCTGGCGTGCCGACCAGCGCCTTGAACGGGGAGATCAGCAACCCGGAGAATCCGTAGATCACATCGGTGAACTGCCCGGCGACATTGGCGGCGGCCAGCTTCAGCACCAGCCGCGTGACCAGCAGGACTTCAATGATTCCGAAAATCACCCATAGCGCCGTTCCGACCTGGAACATGCTGGTTTTACCGGCTGTGTCGATTGCCGCGGTTCTGTCTCTTGACTCATTCATGACTCGCCACTCCTTTTGCTTCGACGTCCTTTACAGGAGATTGTGCTTGTTCTGGTCCCGTTCGTGGGCCGTATGCGTAACCGTCGACTGGGAGACCGACCGGTCGGTGACCATGCGGACAATCCGAACGATGATCCAGAAGAACAACGCGTATACCGCCATGGCGATCAAGGTCGTGACCTCGAAGACCGATCCCTCGATGGACGGTGTCCCCACCAGCAGCCTGAACGGCGCGATCAGCCATCCGGTAGCGCCGTAGATGAATTTCGAGAATCCGCTGTCCGGGTTGGCCCCGATGGCCTTGAGCACGAACCGGAGCCCCAGGAAGATCTCGACGATGCTCAGGATCGTCCACAGGAACCGGCTGTATTTGTAGGTGCGCACGCGCTGCTCCCCGGCGACATCGCGTGTGACATGTTCGGTCGAGTCATAGCCGGGTTTTTGGGTGACCACCGTTTCAGTGCGGCGGTCCACAGCTTCTTCATTAGGTTGTTTATTGTCACTCATGGTCTATTCCTCCTCTTTCGGATTGCTGTGCTCATGCAGCCATCCCTTGATTTCCAGCTCAGCCTGGGCTTTGCCGTATCCGTAGCGCTGCTGCAGGACCCCGGTCAGCTCCTCGATCCTCCCGCTCATGCGGGCAAGGTCGTCGTCGGTGAGTTTGGCCCATTTCTGCCGCGCCTGGCCTTTGAGTTCATGCCATTTCCCGTGCAGAATCTGTTTTGTCGCATCCATTGCGCATCTCCTTGTATTTCCTATGTCAGATCCTGCCGCCGCGGCGGATCAGCCGCACGATCAGAAGCAGGATGACGGCCCCTCCCAGGGTCACCAGTACGGTAGGGGCCGTGATCGCATCGTTGATCGTCCCGACATGGAAGATCGGGGTCAGCAGGAAGCCGGCCAGAAACGCGCCGACGATGGCGATCAGGATGTTGAGCAGCAATCCTTTCCGGTCGTGCAGGATGGAGGTTGCGGCCCAGCCGATCACGGCGGCGATGACAAGATAAATCAGGATGTTCATGGAGTCCCTCCTCACTTTCACAGCAATGGTCATGCTGCTGACCTAACTCTACTGCGCCGGTGTGCAGGTGACGATAAGCGGTCACCTGAAGTGTTTGTAGTCTGGCATCCCCATCCGTGTCGGTGGTTGTCCTACAAGAGTTCGGCAGGATCGGGAATTCCGCCGGCCCGACGGGCAGGGCTATAATGGAGACGAATCCATCCACGGCCCGGCCGCTTGTTTTGGCAACCGACTCCGGAGAAAGGAAACCCGTCATGCCCCAGAAAACGAAGTCTCTGTCCGCAAGAGAAGTCCGCCTGCTCCATGCGCAGGTTCTGGCCTCGTATCGTCAGGCCATTGCGGCGGTCGACCTCGAAGGCCGCATCGTGTTCTGGAACGGGTACGCCGAAACGATTTTCGGATGGACGGCGTCGGAAGCGCTGGGTTGTCCCGCCTCCGACCTGTTCGCCCCGACCGCATTGATGGACACGATCCGGAAGAACCTGGAGCTCCTGCACGACGGCGATGTCTGGCTGGGCGACCTTCCGCTTCGGCAGCGGGACGGAAGCACCGCCGGGATCCGGCTCACCCTATCGATGGTCGAGACAGGCCTGCGATCGGTCGTCGGCATCACCTGCGTCTCTTCCGACTTCGGGGAACACAGCCAATTGATGGAAGCCAACCGGCTGCTTGCCGAGGCGAGCGCACTGCTGGCCGAGGCGGTGGACATCGAGACGCCTCTGACCACGCTCGCCCAGCTGGCGATCCCGCAGCTGGCCGACTGGTGCGCCGTGCATCTGCTGCAGCCGGACGGCTCCGTGCTGCAGGTGGCACTGGCCCCCGCCAAAATCGCACAGGAAAAGCCGGCCGGGGACTGGCTGCTTCATCAACTGCCGCTGGACGATGTCGACGGATTGCCCGCGGTCCTGCGCACCGGCACCCCCAGGCTGGTCAACAACACAGGCCACAATCCCTGGGCGGTGGCCGCCGCGATCCAGTCCTACATGATCGTCCCGCTGATCACTCCCCCCAAGACCCTCGGCGCGATCACGTTCATCGCCGCGGAATCCGGGCGTCAGTTCGACCAGAACGCCCTAGCCCTGGCGGAGAACCTGGTCAGCCATATTTCGATCTATCTGCAAAAAGCGAGCCTATATCGCGAGAGCCAGCAGATCAACGCGATCCTGGAGCAGCGTGTCGGCGAGCGGACGGCCGAACTCAGCACGACGGTCGAACAGCTGAAGCAGTCCGAGGCCATGATCAAGACGCTGTTCCGCATCAGCAGCCAATTGAACTCGACGCTGGATCTGGACGCCATCCTGGACATGCTGACCCGGGAGGCCATCGGGATCGTCAACGGGGAAAGCGGCTTTGCCGGCCTGCATACGGATGCCGGCATGGTCATGCATGAATATATCAAGGCGGGGGAGACCATTCCCTGCATCCATACCTGGCCCTCCGGTCAGGGGGTGCCGGGATGGGTTCTGGAACACCGGATCCCCTATGGCACCAGCGACGCGGACACCGATCCGCGGATCGAGCGCGACCTGCTCTTTAACGAGGGCATCCGAACGGAAATCTGCACGCCGATCATCGATTCGGCCGGCGAGGTGCTGGGATTCTTCGACATCCGCAACCGGCAGGGCGCCGAGGGTTTTACCATCGCCGATCAGGAGATGCTCCTGGCGATCGCGCCCGCCGCATCCATCGCCATCCAGAATGCGCTGGCCTATCGGAAGCGCCTGGAGACGGTTTTCGGACTCGAGGAGTCGGCACGCCAACTGCAGGCGCTGGCCGCCAACCTGGAACTGGCCCGTGAGGAGGAGCGCACACAGATCGCTCGCGAACTCCACGACCAGCTCGGGCAGGCGCTGACCGCCATGAAATTCGACCTGGCCTGGCTGTCGGACCGGCTGGGGAAGAAGGACGAGGCCCTCGCCGCCAAGACGATCACCCTGACGGAACAGATGGACGCCATGATCAAGTCCATCCGGCGTATCGCGACCGAATTGCGGCCCGGCATGTTGGACGACCTCGGACTGGGCGCTTCCATCGAGTGGCAGGCCCAGGATTTTCAAAAACGCACCGGCATCCGGGTCCGCTGCAAGATCAAGGGAGACGCTCTCTCCATACACCGCGCCGAGTCCCTGGCGCTGTTCCGGATTCTCCAGGAGTCCCTGACCAATGTCGCGCGCCATGCCAATGCCAAGCGTGTCCAGGTCACCCTGAACGTCACGGCAGCCGACGTCGCGCTTCAGGTCCACGACGACGGGCGGGGCATCCTGGCAAATGAAACCGCAGGTCTCCACTCCCTGGGCCTGCTCGGCATGCGGGAGCGCGCCAAGCGGCTGGGCGGCACTTTTGACATCCGGGGTGTGCCGGGCGACGGGACCCTGGTCACCGTAACGATCCCCGTCATACAACCGGACACTGTATCCGGACAGGAGGAGCGACATGTTCAAGATCCTGCTGGCCGATGACCACGCCGTCGTCCGCATGGGCGTTCGGCAAATCCTCGCCGCGGCATTTGCCGAGGCCGTTTTCGGCGAGGCTTGCGACACACATGAACTGTTGATGCTGGTCGGCAAAGAGCGCTGGGACATCGTCGTGCTGGATCTGTCCATGCCCGGCGGCAGCGGCCTGGAAGCGCTGAAGCAGATCAAGAGCGACCACCCCGACCTGCCCGTGCTGATCCTCAGCACGTTTCCGGCCGACCAGTACGGGGTGCGCACGATCAAGGCAGGGGCCTCCGGCTACCTGAACAAGGAAAGCGCCCCGGAAGAGCTGGTCCAGGCCGTCCGCAAAGCATTGCATGGCGGCGTGTACATCAGCTCCGCCGTCGCCGACGAGCTGGTGATGCATGCCCGTTTTGAGGATGGACAGCCGCTGCACAAGCGGCTGTCGGACCGCGAGTACCAGGTCCTGTGCCTGATCGCGTCGGGCAAGAGGGTCAAGGAGATCTCGGCCGAGATGTCGCTGAGCGCCAAGACGATCAGCACGTACCGCGCGCGGCTGATGGAGAAGATGGGCATGGTCAGCAACGCCCAGCTTACGCATTACGCCATCGAGAACGGGC
>CAZNGQ010000049.1:0-14550 GCA_964572095.1 uncultured Oscillospiraceae bacterium | reverse complement strand
ACTGGACTGCACGCTGGACATGGTCTTCCGCAGGATTCCGGATGAGGAAACCGACAAGCCGCAGGCGGACACCAAGGGAAACCCCTCCCGGCCCGGACTGACCCTCAATATCAGCGGAGGCGGTGCCAGTTTCGTTTCCGCGCCGGTGGACGATCCGCCGGACGAGATCGAAATCGC
The DNA here is from genome assembly GCA_964572095.1 of uncultured Oscillospiraceae bacterium. Lineage (GTDB taxonomy): Bacteria > Bacillota > Clostridia > Saccharofermentanales > UBA5734 > JAAYKS01. Next base: position 14,373 of record CAZNGQ010000049.1, on the reverse strand, counting down.
CCTGACTCTGGAAGGGTTCGGACCCGTCGTCGCCCGCGGCCGCGTGCTCCGGCACGAGGAATTCGACAGCAGCGCCGCGCGGCGGCAGCGGTTTGCCATCCAGTTCACTTCGATTTCCCCGCAGGATCGGAACTCGCTGGTGCGATATGTGTTCCGGAGACAGCGCAGACACTTGCGCGAGACCTGAACAACGACCCGTGCGGCAAGGAGGTGCGTTATCGATGAACAGACATGGGAAGGACGCCGACATCGGCGAATGGTTTCGTCGCGTCCAGCAGGCGGCCGGTCTGGGCTGCTGGGAACTCGACCTGTCCAGCAACCGGCTGACCTGGTCGGACGGCATGTACATCCTGTACGGACTGGATCCGGCTGCCGGGATTCCGGGGCCGGACACCTGGCGCAGCATCCTTTGCCCGCCGGATCCGGCGGACCAGCCGGGGAATGTATCCATGGGCGAGCGCATCGGAATGGCTCTTCGAGGGGAAGTCCCCTACATCGACGATTTCCGGATCGTCCGGCAGGATACGGGTGAAATCCGGTACATCCATACCGTCGGCGAGGTGGTCGCCGACTCCCATGGCATGCCGGCCCGTCTGTTCGGCGTTGTCCAGGACGTCACCGCGCACAAGGCGAGGGAAAGCGAGATCCGCGGCGAGGGATACCGTGACGCCCTGACCGGTCTGTACAACCGCCGCTTTTTCGAGGAAGAGATCCAACGGCTCGACACGCCCCGGCAAAGACCGATTTCTGTTGTGGTCGGTGACGTCACCGGATTGAGGATGGTCAACGACATCCACGGATACGACGCGGGCGACCGGCTGCTGGCGGAAGCCGCCGACCTGTTGCGAACGGCTTGCCGCGCCGAGGACATCGTTGCGCGATGGGGCGGCGACGAGTTCATCGCCTGTCTTCCAAGAACCGATGCGGAGAGCGCGGTCCGGGTTTTGGAACGGATCACCTTGATGCGCGTCGGGCATGCCGGAAACGAATCGGCCTCGCATCCCTATCCGGTCCTGTCGCTCGGATGCGCGACAAGGTCCGATGGTTCCGAACCGCTCCGGCAGGTGATCCGGGACGCCGAGGAGGATCTGGACCGCCGCAGGCGGCAGGATCGCCGCGAGACCTGCGAGGCCATGATCCGTTCGACGGCGGAAACCCTGCGGCACAAGGGGATCGAAGGACCCGAGCACACCGGACGGATCGGGAAGATCTGCCGTGCGATGGGCACGCGCCTCGGTATGGACGGGAAGCAGCTTGACGAGCTCGGGCTCCTGGCCCGGCTGCACGACATCGGATTGATCACGGTCGATGCAGCGATGCTGACCCGTCCGGGCCCGCTGACCGCCGACGAAAGGATAGAGATCCGGCGCCATCCCGAAACCGGGAGCAGGATCGTTCGCGCCTCGCAGAGCCACGCGGAGATCGCCGGACTCATTCTGGCCCACCACGAAAGATGGGATGGAACCGGATACCCGCACCGGCTCGCCGGTACCGACATCCCCCTGCAGGCCCGGATCTTCGCGGTCGCGGACACATTCGCCTCCATGACCGAACCGCGTCCGTACCGCGAGACGCCGGGCGCCTCCGCGGCGCGGGAGGAAATCCGAAGCCAGGCCGGTTTCCAGTTTGATCCGGAGCTGGCCGCCCTGTTTATCGATCTGTTTGATACGGAAGACCTGAAGGATGAAAGGGGATTGTGAACATGCACGAACTGAAGAATTACGCGGAAGTCGTCGTCCTGTCGCTGGCGGACCGGCTGATTCCGGAATACGGAATGTGCGGATGCGAAAAATGCCGGCTGGATGTGATTGCCATCTCGCTCAACCAGATCCCGGCGCAATACGTCGTGACCGAAAAAGGCGCGCTGATGGCCAGCGCGGATGTCCTTGCCATGCAGAAATCGACGGATTACCTTTCTGCGGTCCTCTCTGCCATCCGACTGGTGGATGCTTCCCCGCGCCATGACACGGAACCGGAGGCACCGACGGGGACAGGAACGGTATAGCGCTCCGGACCGTATCCGCTTGTATGCCAAGTTCGCAGCCTTCTTTTTGGGCAGCGAGATTGCGCTTGCCGTCAGAATCCGTTAGGATAGGCGCAGCCTTGATGTGAGAGACGCCGATTTGAGCTCTGTTTCCAAACCGACAAAGGATTGAAACACCCCTGTGATAACAAGTAAGATAGTATAAAACAGGGGACGCTTTCAAAGCGTGGTCTTGCAGAGCGTATCGCTCGGGAGGATGGATAGATGGAAGAGATTAAAAAATGCATCGCCAAGGCCGCCGGGTTCCTGGATCGGACCGCAGGCGTCCTGGATACCAACGGCGTGGTTGTCGCCTCGACCGAACCCCGTCTGGACGGCGAAGAGGATTCTTCGGTCCGGGCGGTGCTGCTGTCCGACGATCCGATCTCCATCACATCCGACCGTACCTATATGAAAATCTCAGTCGGCGACAAGGTGTCGTATATCTGCTTCATCGAGGGGACCGACTCGATTTCCCGGAACTATCTGGAGTTGCTGGGCAACTGGATTTCCGCCGCGCTCCAGGAACGGAACGCCGACGCGGAACGTGACGCTTTCCTCAAGAACGTCCTTCTGGAGAACGAGCTGCCCGGCGACATCCCGCTCAAAGCCCGTGAGTTCAAGATCCCTTACGCCTCCGCGCGCATCGCGTTCATCATCAAGGTCGACGCGGACGACGGAATCGACTGCATGGAGATCCTCCACAACCTGTTCCCGGACCGCAAGGTCGACAACATCCTCGCGATCGACGAGGAGACCATCGTCCTGCTCAAGGACTACACGCGCATCATGGGGACCAGCATCGACGAGATCGCCGGGCTGATCCTGGACAACCTCAACGCGGAATCCATGTCCAAGGTGTACATCGGCATCGGCATGCCCGCCGAAACACTCAAGGACGCGGCCAAGTCCTATCGCGAAGCGTCGCTGGCCCTGACGGTCGGCGAGATCTTCGAGAGTGAAAAATACATCGTCCGCTACGACAAGCTCGGCCTCGGCCGGCTGATCTACCAGCTGCCGCCGACCTTGTGCCACATGTTCCTGGACGAAGTGTTCCCGAACGACGCCTACGAGGCGCTCGACAGCGAGACCCTCCTGACGATCCAGAAATTCTTCGAGAACAACCTGAACGGCAGCGAGACGTCGCGCCAGCTGTTTGTGCACCGCAATACGCTGGTCTATAGGTTGGACAAGGTCCAGAAGATCACAGCGCTCGATTTGCGCAATTTCGACGACGCCGTCCTGTTCAAACTTGCGTCCATGGTGCGCAAGTACCTGGAAAAGCAGGACCGGAACGCGTTCCGCCACGGCAGCGGCAAGTGGTGGCGCAACTGATCCCGACATCCGAGAGGAGCACCTGTTTTGATCGAATTCCGCGATGTCAGCATGACTTATCAGTCCAATGGCACGGAAGCGCTCCGCAATGTGAGCTTTTTCATCAATAAAGGCGAATTTGTCTTTATCATCGGGGAGAGCGGCTCCGGCAAGTCGACCATGATCAAGCTGCTGACCTGCGAAGAACGCCCCACTTCCGGAAAGGTCCTGATCAACGGCCGGGATGTGACCCGTATCCGCCGGCGTCTCCTGCCGTACCTTCGCCGCCGCATCGGCATGGTATTCCAGGATTTCCGGCTGATCGCCACCAAGACCGTCTCGGAAAACGTGGCGTTCGCCCTGGAGATCATCGGTGAATCCCGCAAGACCGTGAAACGCAGTGTTCCGATCGTATTGAGCGTCGTGGGCCTTCGCGACAAGGCAGACGCCCGTCCGTCCGAACTGTCAGGGGGCGAGCAGCAGCGGGTCGCGATCGCCCGGGCAATGGTCAACAATCCGGTGCTGATCCTGGCCGACGAGCCGACCGGCAACCTGGACCCGGCCAACAGCGAGTCCATCATGGCCCTCCTGAACGAAGTCAACGCGGCGGGGACGACGGTCATCATCTGCACCCACGACCGCACGCTGGTCGACAGCATGGACAAGCGGGTGATCGAAATCCGCAACGGCAGCCTGGTCCGGGACGAGCAGCACGGCCAGTACCACATGGCCGGGACGCTTGCGTACAATACGCATGATTAAGGATACAAGCACATGAGAATGGCAACCATCGTCGCCAACTCCTTCAAGGAAGGCGTACTCAATATCGTCCGACACCCGCTGGTCACCCTCGCGTCCATGACGACAGTCGCTCTCATGCTGACTTTGATCGGCGCGTTTGCGGTGTTTTCCTACAATGTCCGGGCGATTGTCGAGCAGGCCGGCAAAGAACCGCCCGTGACCGTATGGGCAGATTATGGCATCAGCTCCGAAGAGGTCGAGTCCATCCGCCGGCGGCTGGTCTCCTACAGTTACGTCACGGAATGCACGGTCGTCACGCCGGAGCAGGCATTCGAAGAGTACAAGGCCTCGATGGGCGACAAAGCCTCCGTTCTGGACCGCGTCGATCCCGGAATCCTGTCCTACCAGTTCAGCATAAAACTGGACGACCCGACCCGGTGGGATGCGTTTTCCGCGCAGGCCGAGGGGATACCCGGTGTCCGAAAGGTCGAGTTCAGCCAGGTCGTGATGGACTTTCTCGGCAATGCGCGCAACTGGGTCAATATCGGAACCATGGCCGCATTCGTCGTCCTGTGCGCGATTTCCCTGTTCATCATCTCCAATATGGTGCGCATCTCCGTCTACGCTCGCGGCGAAGAGATCGGCATCATGAAATACGTCGGCGCGACCAACGCCTACATTAGGTTTCCCTATATCCTCGAAGGCGCCCTGGTCGGGTTGGGCGGCGCCCTCCTTGCCTGGGTGCTTGTCTATTTCGGCTACACCAAGGTGTACAGCCTGCTTATGGCCGGCACGAATCCCGACAGTTTTCTCGCCATGGTTCCGGTTTCGGGCATGGCCCTGCGTGTTCTCTGGATCGACATCGCCCTTGGCGTCCTGGTCGGGGGCATAGGCAGCGCACTCTCCGTGCGTCGGCACATCCGGGTCTGACCGGAGGAAAGGATCGGCTATGCATCGCAAGATGACCAATCCCCGCGGGGGTCACAGTCTGCGCCTGGCGGCCGCCGTTCTGGCGGGTGTCCTGCTTGTCGCTTTCGCTGCCCCTTCGCCGGCGGCACGCGCTTCCTCCGACGACACCGCGAGACAGATCGAGGAGGCCATCCAGGCCCAGGCCAGCAACCAGGCGATGCTCGACGCGATCAGCGCGGAGGCGGACCGGCTTGCCGGCGCGGTGAACCAGTTTACCGGGGACCTGGCCTGGCTGAATTCCCGCAGCAGCGAAGAAGTCGCGCTGTATGAGAAACTGGTCGCCGAAAAGGAAGCCGCGCTCAAGGAAGTCGACATCGCCTACTCCGCGTATCTGGCTGCGGAGGATACGCTGTCCAAAAAGGACGCGGAGTACCGCGAGCGGCTGCAGGTCATGTTCGAATACCGCGAGAAATCCGTCCTCGAGATCTTCCTGGAATCCGGGAACCTGTCGGGTTTCTTCTCCAACATGGAATTGATCCGCGCCGTCGCGGACTACGATGAACGGATGCTCGAAGAGCTTGAGGCAGCCCGGGACGACGCCGGCATCAAGCGGCAGGACGCGCTCCGGAAACAGGAGGACGCTGCCGCGCTGGTCACTGTCAAGCAGGCGGAGATCGACAATCTGAAAGGGCAGATCCAGCGGAGTTCCGAAGAACTGGCCGCCGCCCAGGCCCAACTCGCCGAAAAACGGGCGCTCTACGAGCAGGAGAAGGCCCAGTCCGACGAAATCGCCGGTAACATCCAGGTTCTACAGAAGCAATACGGCGACGAGAAAGCCAGGGAAGAAGCGATCCGGGTAGCCGAAGAGCGTCGCAAACGCGAAGAAGAAGCCCGGAAAAACCTGATATCCTACAACGGCCAGATGCAGTGGCCTGTGCCCAGCAGCAACTGGATCACCTCGCTGTTCCAGCCGGAAGGCCGCACCGACCTTCCCGGACAGACACGGCCGCACCTTGGCGTCGATATCGGCGGGGGATACGGAACCCCTGTGGTCGCGGCCGCCGAAGGCTTCATCATCGTGGCGTACAATCCCTGGGAAGGACAGAACACCGGCGGTTACGGGTATGGCAACTATATTGTCGTCGACCACGGGAACGGCATCGCGACGCTGTACGGCCATCTCAAGAATGTCCATGTCGCGATTGACCAGTACGTATTTCCCGGTGATGTGATCGGGCTGATGGGCAGCACCGGCAACTCGACCGGCCCGCATCTGCACTTTGAAGTCCGGATCAACGGATATCCTGTCGACCCGCTGCAGCCGAGTTACATCGGCAATCCATGACCCGGCGGGCTGCCTCTTATTGAGACGGAAAGGCTGACATGATGACAGACCCTTCAGAATTCACGCCCGGAGCCGAATTTCCGCGCGTTCCAGGCATTTCCAACCGCCGCGGGCGATTCGGCCCCATTATCGTGGCAATTGCCGTCACGATGGTCGTCACGGTTGCCTTGACCTTCCTGGTCTTCTGGTTCATCGGGTTCCGCCCCACGCGCAACACGGCGTCCCTCACCTTCGAGAGCACCGGAGAGAACATCGCGGCGCTGAAGAAGCTCCGTTTTTACCTGGAAACCGTCAAGAACGGCTATCTGGAGAAACTGACGGACACCCAGCTGATCGAGAAACTGACCGAAGGACTGCCCTATGCGCTGGGCAATCCCTATACCTATTATCTATCCGCCGAGGACTACGAGGAGCATGTCGCCTCGATGAGCGGCGAGTACTCAGGGATCGGCGTCATCGTCAACTATACCGAAGACGGCGAAGTCGTGGTCACCGAGGTGCTCCAAGGGAGTCCGGCCGAAACCGCGGGGCTGCTTGCCGGAGACCGCATCACACAGGTGGATGGCGTCGACGTCTCCGACATCCCCAATCGGGAGGAACTGGCAAGCGCCGTCCGCGGCCCGATCGGCACCGCCGTGGATATCGGCATTTACCGGCCTTCGGATGACAAGGAATTTTCGGTCGACGTCACACGGGCAAGCATCACCAATGCATCGCTCAACTACCGGCTGCTGGAAACGGGCATCGGCTATATCCATGTCAAGGAGTTCTCCACCGGGGTCGCCAAGGAGTTCATCGCCGCGGTGGACGACCTGACCGCCCAGGGCGCGAAGCATTTTGTCCTGGACCTGCGCTTCAATCTTGGAGGGAGCGCCGATGAAGTCCTGCAGATGCTGGACTATCTGCTCCCGGCCGGCCGGATCGCCGAGATCCGGGGGCGCAGCGACGGCAAGGACACACAGTATACCTGGGACTCCGACGCATCCATGGGGGTGTCGGCGGACGTCCGGTACGCGATCCTGGTCAACGAATACACCGCCAGCGCTTCTGAATTGTTTTCGGGCTGCCTGCGCGAGTATGGGAAAGCCGTCCTGATCGGCGAACAGACCTTTGGCAAGGGCACAGGGACGACAACATTCACCTATGAGGACGGCTCGGCCGTGAACCTTTCGATTTTCCAATACTATTTCCCGGTTTCGGGAACCTGCATCGAAGGGGAGGGACTCAAGCCCGACATCGTCCTGGAACTGCCCGAAGAGTACCGTTACCTGGCGGTCAGCCAGATCCCCGACGGAAAGGACAGCCAGTTTACCGAAGCCCTCCGGGCGATGCGGGAAGCGTTGAAGTGACCGGAACATGACCCGATCCGGAAAAGAGTACGACGCGCTCGCCCCGGTCTACGACCTGCTGCAGGAAGAGGTGGACCCCGCCCGGTGGGCGGATTTCGTCCTGAATGCGGCGGCACTCCACGGCCGCGTCGCGGCGGGTGCCGGCGACGGTGCCGACGGCCGGCTGCTGGCGCTCGACCTTGGCTGCGGAACCGGCTCGATCGCGGTCGAGCTTGTCGCCAGGGGATTCGACGTCATCGGCATCGACCGGTCGGAAGACATGCTGGGGCAGGCCCGGGAAAAAGCGGACCGACTCGGCATCGCGCATGGCGAAGGCGGCCTGACGCTCATCCGGCAGGATATATCGGACTTTGAGCTGTACGGGACCGTGGACCTCATCCTGTGCTTCATGGACACCGTGAACCATCTGCCGTCCGGCGAGCGGGTCCGCCGGATGTTCCGCTTGTGCCGCCAATACTTGAATCCCGGCGGACTGTTCCTGTTTGACATCGCCACACCGCGCCATTTCAGCGAGACCCTGGGCAACCAGGTCTTTTACGATCTGAGCAGGGACATCGCCATGATCTGGAAGAATACCTATGACCCGGTCCGAAAAACGAGCCGGGCGGACATCGCGCTGTTCCTGCAGGACGACGACCAGCGGTACAACCGGGTCGACGCGGTTGTCCGGGAGCGCGCCTATGCGGTTGCGGACATCCGACGGTGGCTGTCCCGGGCGGGATTCTCGATCGCGGCCGAGTACGGCGGCGTGGACCGGGAACCGGCCGGAGAGGAAGCGGACCGCGTGTTTTTCGCCGCTGTAAGGGAGAAGACCGGACAGGAGTGTTACTGCCATGACGGAAACCGGTGACATCATCGTTCGCGCGACCGCCTATGACGGCCAGGTCCGCGGGCTTGCGGCCAGAACCACCAACACCTGCCGGGAAATGGTCCGCGTGCACGGCCTCTCCCCGGTCGCGGCGGCTGCGCTGGGCCGGCTGGCCACCGGTGTCCAGATCATGTCCATGGACCTGAAGAATGCCGGCGACCGCATCACCGCGGTGGTTCGCGGCGACGGCCCCCTCCGGGGGATGACCGTTGTCTGCGGTCCGGACGCCATGGTGCGCGGATACGCCTGGGAACCGGTCGTGGAAACCGTCTATCGTGCCGAGGGGAAACTGGATGTGGGAAGCGCGGTTGGCCGCGGGACGTTGACGGTGATCCGGGACACCGGCCTGGGCGAGCCCCACGTCGGCCGCGTCGAACTGGTGTCCGGTGAGATCGGGGACGATCTCGCTTCGTACTACGCCGTCTCCGAGCAGATCCCGAGCGCCGTCGGCCTCGGGGTGCGCATGGACGCCGGCGGCATTCTCCAGGCCGGCGGATTCCTGGTCCAGATGATGCCGGGCGCGGATGAGGCGCTTTCCGGGTGGATGCAGGAACGCGTTGCCGGGTTTCCCGATGTCACCTGGCTGATGGAGGAAGGCTTCGATCCCCGTCAGATGCTGGACCTGCTGATGGGCGATCCGGATATCCGGTATCTGGACACCCGGCCCTGCGGCTACCGGTGCGACTGCAGCCACGACCGGATGGCGCGCAGCCTGGCCGCGCTTGGCGCGAAGGACCTGGCGGAGCTGATGGCCGATCCGGACGGGATCGAACTGACCTGTCACTTCTGCGGCGCCAGACACCGCTTTACGCAGGAAGAACTGGCCGGGATCGCCAGCCATGCCGAATTCCGGCATCCGGAACCATGACCCGGCAATCATGGGGTATAATACACTCTAGAAAAAAGCGGAAGAGGTATTCCATGTCTTCACTGTCGCCAGCAAAGAAAACCGTCATCGCGCTCATGACCCTGGCGGTTGCCGTCGCGGCCGGCCTTCTCGCGTGGAGCGCGTTCGCCCGTCCCTTGTCCACGGAGCCGACCGCATCGACGACCGGATCGGCGGGAAGCACAACCGTGCCGAGCGCTTCGTCCGCTCCGACATCCACCGCCCCCTCGACCGCCGCGCCTACAACCGCGCGGCCGTCCACGCCCCCTCCCACCGAATCGACCACCACGGCTCCGACCATCGCCACCACGGCGGCCACGGCCGGAACCAACGCCGGCGACGCCGCGTACGCATCTTTCGACAACACCAGCACCGGATGGTGGTTCAACCATCCCGCGGAGCTTGGCATGGATATCCCCTCGACCATCCCGGCGGACATCGCCGCGCGCCTTGACCGGTACCGCGGCATCTGGCGCCAGGACACCACGGACAAAGTGATCTACCTGACCATGGACGAGGGATACGAGAAAGGCAACAACACCACCCGGGTCCTCGACATCGCCGCCAGCCGGAGCATCAAGATCAACTTTTTCGTGACCGGCGATTATCTGGCCTACCAGCCGGCGTCCGGTCCCGGAGGGCCGGAACTGGTCCGCAGGATGATCGCGGACGGGCATCTGGTCGGCAGCCACACCGACAGCCATCCCAACCAGGCGGAGCTGATCGCCACCGGCGGGGTGCAGGCGATGGTGGATGACATGCAGCGTCTGGAAGTCTCGTTCACCAACGCGACCGGTCAGCAGATCGCCCGTTTCCTTCGGCCGCCCCAGGGAGCCTACAGCGAAAGAACGCTGAAAGTGCTGTCCGACCTCGGGTACCGTGCGGTCATGTGGAGCTTTGCCTACCGCGACTGGATCACGACGGAACAGCCGGATCCCGCGGCCGCCCTCGCCCAGATCGTCGGCGAGCTGCACCCCGGAGCCGTGTACCTCCTCCATGTGGTGTCGGACACCAACGTGTCCATCCTGCCCGATTTCATCGATGCCGCACAGGCGCGCGGATACCGATTCGCGCTGCTCAGCCAGATTCCGTGAATATTCGTGTAAATACCTTGCCTTTTCCTATTGCACGAGTTCCCAAAATGGGATAGAATGCTTCACGCACGACTTCTCGCGTCGTCGCGATCGTTGCATGGAAACCGGAGATTGCCGTCTGCAGCAGCTGCGTTGCACGGCGGGTAACTTCGGCGGAGCAGCCGGCCCGGAGCCGGCAACGGTAATCTTCCGTACGCAGCGTATGCCCTGTCGGCATGACGCCCAGTTCGGACCCATATGGGACCACTGGGTTTTCTGATGGCCGACAATGATACGCCCGGTACAGTTGAAAGCTGAAGGCAGTCAAACAGGAGGTTTGAACATGGCAGTGAATCAGAAAATCAGGATCCGGCTCAAGGCATTCGACCATGAGGTGCTCGATCAGAGCGCAGAGCGGATCGTCGAGACCGCCAAGCGTTCGGGCGCGGCCGTATCCGGCCCGATCCCGCTCCCGACGGAGACCGAGATCATCACCATCCTGCGTTCTCCCCACAAGTACAAGGACGCACGTGAGCAGTTCGAGATCCGCACGCACAAGCGTCTCATCGACATCATCGCTCCGAACGCCAAGACCGTGGAATCCCTGATGAAGCTGGACATGCCTGCCGGCGTCAACATCGAGATCAAACTCTGACACGTCCCGTCCGTACGTCGCGGACTGCCGGAAACGGCTTTCGGGCGACGAGAACGGTCATGTTCGCCGGGCAAGGACAAACGGCGAACCAATAACCAAGGAGGATGTAAGTAGACAATGGAAAAGTTCATGGTAGGCAAGAAAGCCGGCATGACCCAGATCTTCGACGCCGCCGGCACCGCCATCCCCGTAACCGTCATCGATTGCGGCCCGATGGTCGTCGTCCAGAAGAAAACCGAACCCACCGACGGGTACAACGCCGTCAAGATCGGCTACTGGGAGACCCCCGCCCGCAAAGTCAACCGTCCCGACGCGGGCCAGTTCAAAAAGATCAATACCGAGCCGCGCAAGTACCTCAAGGAATTCCGTACGACGGAGGCGCCCGCCTTCGAGCTCGGACAGGAAATCCGCGTTTCCGACATGTTCGCCACCGGCGACCAGGTCGATATCCACGGCGTCTCCAAGGGCAAGGGCTTTGCCGGCACCACCAAGCGATACAACCAGAAGACAGGCCCCAAGACCCACGGATCCAAGTATCACAGGGGCGTCGGCTCGATGGGTCCCAACACCTATCCCGGCCGTGTGTTCAAGGGCAAGAACATGCCGGGCCACATGGGCGCCGATCGGGTGACCATCCAGAACCTTGGCGTTGTCCTGGTTGACGGGGAGCGCAACATCCTTGTTGTCAAGGGCGCGGTTCCCGGACCAAAAGGCGGAGTCGTCGAGATCACGACGAGCGTCAAGACCGCCCGCTGAAGACCGGCGCGAAGGAGGAAATGAAAATGGCAAAAGTCGACGTATACAATATGGAGGGCGCCGTGACCGGACAGATCGATCTGTCCGACGATATTTTCGGCATTGAGCCCAACGAGCATACCATGCACACCATGATCCTCAACCGCCTGGCCAACGCCCGTCAGGGCACCAGCTCCACCAAGACCCGGAGCGAGGTCAGGGGCGGCGGCAAGAAACCCTATCGCCAGAAAGGCACCGGCCGCGCCCGCCAGGGTTCGACCCGTTCCGCACAGCACGTCGGCGGCGGCATCATCTTTGGCCCCAAGCCGCGCAGCTACCGTTTCACGGTTCCCAAGAAGATCAAGCGCCTCGCGATGAAGTCCGCCCTTTCTTCCAAGCTGGCGGCCAGTGATCTCGTCGTGGTCGAGGATCTTGCGTTCACCCAGATCAAGACGAAGGAAATGGTCCGGGTCCTGGGCAATCTCAAGGTTGGCAGGACGGCGCTTATCGTTCTGGACGACAAGAACGTCAACGTTGAGCTGTCGGCCCGGAACATCGCCGGGATCAAGACCGCTTTCGTCAACACCATCAACGTTTACGACATCCTCAAGCATGAAAAATTCGTCATCACCCGGGGTGCCGTCGAGAAAGTCCAGGAGGTGTACGTTTAATGAAAGCGCCACAGGATATCATTCTTCGTCCGGTCATAACGGAGCGGAGCAACAGCGATGCCGGCATCGGCAAGTACACCTTCCAGGTTGCGCGCTCGGCAACCAAGCCGGAGATCCGCATGGCGACCGAGAAGCTGTTCAGCGTCAAGGTCCTGAAGGTAAACACGCTCAACTGCGACGGCAAGCCGAAGCGTCAGGGCGCCACATCGGGCCGAACCGCCTCGTGGAAAAAGGCGGTCGTGACCATCGACATGGACGCCTCTGCCGGCTCATACCTGGTCAAGGGCGGCAAGAGCACGCAATCGTCCCGCAAGTACAAATCGTCCATCGAGGAATTCGGCTTCGGCCAGTGATGGACCGGACGAGCGCTTAAGTAAGGAGTAAAGAGATATGCCAGTGAAGAGCTTTAATCCTACCTCTCCGTCCAAGCGGCAAATGACGGTTGCGGATTTTTCCCAGCTGACGGACAAGAAGCCCGAGAAGAGGCTGCTGACCAAAAAGAAACGGACCGGCGGGCGTAATGTCTACGGACGCATCACCGTTCGCCATATCGGCGGCGGCGCCAAGCGCAAGATCCGCATCATCGACTGGAAGCGCGACAAAGACGGCATCCCCGCCCACGTCACCGCCATCGAGTACGATCCCAACCGCACCGCGCGTCTGGCGCTTCTGGTTTATGCCGACGGCGAGAAACGCTACATTCTCGCACCGGACGGACTCAAGGTCGGCGCGTCGGTCGTCAGCGGCATCGGCTCGGACATCGTCGTCGGAAACGCGATGACGATCGACATCATCCCGGTCGGCACGATCATCCACAATATCGAGCTCAAGCCCGGCAAAGGCGCCCAGATCGTCCGCTCCGCGGGATCCAGCGCCCAGCTGATGGCCAAGGAGAACGGTTACGCGCAGATCCGCCTGCCTTCCGGCGAAGTCCGCATGGTCATGCTTCGCTGCAAAGCGACCATCGGCGTCGTAGGCAACAACGAGAACGAGAACATCAACATCGGCAAGGCGGGCAGGAAGCGCCACATGGGCATCCGCCCCACCGTTCGCGGCGTTGTCATGAACCCGGTCGACCATCCCCATGGCGGCGGTGAAGGCAAATCCCCGATCGGCAAGCCCGGCCCTGTCACTCCCTGGGGCGTCCCGACCCTGGGCAAGAAGACGAGAGACAAGAAGAAACCTTCAAACAAGTTTATCGTCAAGCGACGGGATAAGAAATAAGGGAGGCTTGCCAAGATGAGCAGATCAGTCAAGAAGGGCTTTTTCGTTGAAGAGTCCCTGATGAAAAGAATCACAGCCATGAACGAGATCAACGACCGCAAGGTCGTCAAGACATGGTCGCGGGCCTCGACGATCTTTCCGGATATGGTAGGCCACACCATCGCCGTCCACGACGGCAAGAAGCATGTCCCCATCTACATATCCGAGGAGATGGTCGGACACAAACTCGGCGAGTTCGCTCCCACCCGGTCTTTCCGCGGCCATGCCGGGTCCGAAAAGTCATCCGGATCGAAGTGACGTTCTCATAGCGAAGGGAGGTACAACGCAAGTGGAAAAAAAGGTCATGAGCAAAGAGTTTCTCCTGGCGAACCGCGATGAGATTCTCGCGAAATACGCTGGTATCAGACCGAAGAACAAGAAACTGCCCATCCTCACCAAAAAGGAGAGGAAAGTGCTTGGCGTCGGCAGGGACCGCGGCGAAGCGACGGCCAAGTATGTCCGAATCGCGCCCCGCAAGGTCTCCATCGTCGCCACGATGATCCGGGGAAAAGGGCTGGACGAAGCATATGCCATCCTGAAC
>CAZNGQ010000048.1:0-14554 GCA_964572095.1 uncultured Oscillospiraceae bacterium | reverse complement strand
GCGAGCGTCCCGGTCTGGTGCCTGTATCCGTTCATCCAGAAATACTTCGTCAAGGGTGTCATGATCGGCGCTGTCAAGGGCTGATCCATGCCTCCCGATCCATCATGGGTGTCAAAGGCTCCGGCGGTTCCCCACCGGAGTCCTTGCATATCATTCCCCCCGATCCGTTAACCCACATTTTGAGTCCATGGAGGAGCAAGGTCATGTGGAAGGAATTCAAGGCTTTCCTGTTTCGCGGCAATGTGATCGACCTGGCCGTGGCCGTGGTGATTGGCGCAGCATTCACCGCAATTGTCAATTCACTCGTGAAAGACATCATCATGCCGGTCATCGGGCAGCTGACGTCCGGTATCGATCTTGCGGCGCTTAAGATCGTACTGGCCGATGCCGTGACCGATCCGGCGACCAAGGCCGTCACCACACCTGAAGTCGCCATCAACATCGGGTTGTTCATCAACGCGGTCATCCAATTCGTGATCGTGGCGACGGTGATTTTCCTCATCGTCAAGGCGATCGGCACACTCCAGAAAAAATTGGCGAAAAAGGAAGAACCCAAGACCGAATCTCCCGCACCGAAGCCGGACGATGTCCTGCTTCTGGAAGAAATCCGCGATCTTCTGAAAAAGCAGGAGGGATAACGCAAGCAAGCCGGGTAATGTTATCGGGGAGGGACAGAGGGGAGCGATTTGTGTATTGTCAAACGCCCCCTTTTTCTATGTAGCTAAATGTTGCATAATGTATTGCATACAACGAATCCTAACTTGGAAAAGTTGACGCAACCCGCCCCATGGATTAACATGTAAAAGTTAAGCTGATTCGGACGCGGTCCGAATAGAGGGGTGATGATTTGACAGTCTACATATTCAAGCGCCTGGCGCTGTCCCTACTGACTGTGTGGCTTGTGGCCACGATTACGTTTTTCCTGATGTTTCTGGTTCCCGGTGGGCCGTTCCTCGCGGAGAAGGCCCCGTCCGAAGCTGTCCTTCAGGCGATGAAAGTTAAATACGGTCTGGATAAACCTCTACTTATACAGTATGAAAAATATATGATACGTGTCGTCCAGGGAGATCTGGGTGTATCGATCAAGAAAAAGGGCCGCGTCATCACCGACATCATCGGCGAGAAGTTCCCGGTATCCGCCCGGATCGGCGGAATCGCCATCGGCGCGGCTGTGCTGACCGGAGTGCCGCTGGGAGCGGTCTCGGCCTTGAAACGTGGAAAATGGCAGGACAACCTGCTTCGTTTCATATTCACGCTTGGCATCGCGGTTCCCGGTTTTGTCGTGGCGACGTCGCTGATGCTGCTGTTCGGGGTGAAAATACCGATCTTGCCTACTTATGGGCTGAGTTCTCCAGCCCATTACATTCTTCCCGTCATCACACTCGCCTTGTATCCCATGGCTTATATGGCCCGGTTGATGCGTTCCAGCATGCTGGACGTGCTTGGTCAGGACTATATCCGTACCGCTCGTGCCAAAGGGTTGTCCGGCCGCGTGGTATTGTTCAAGCATGCGCTTCGGAACTCCCTGATCCCGATCATCACCTATCTCGGCCCCCTGATCGCCTATGTCCTGACCGGCAGCCTGGTCGTGGAGCAGATCTTCACCATCCCCGGCCTCGGCGGCGAGTTCATCAGCTCCATCACGAACCGTGACTATCCCCTGATCATGGGCACGACGATCTTCCTGGCTGCGTTCCTGATCATGATGAACCTGGTCGTGGACATCCTGTACAAAGTCGTCGATCCCCGTATCAAATTCGATTGAGGAGCACACAGAATGCCGGATAAGCCGTTTCACAAAAATCCGCTCAGCATGCAGCTGGATCCGTCTGACTTCCTCCCGGCCAGCGAGGAGGAGAAGCGCGAACTGATTGTCATGCGGGAAAGCGTCACGTATTGGAAGGACGCCGGTCGCAGACTTCGGGCCAACAAAGTCGCGATGGGATCCCTGATCGTCATTATCATTACACTCATCTTCGCGTTCATCCTGCCGGCCTTCTATCCCTACAGTTATGAGCAGCAGATCCGCGGCAGCGAGAACCTGCGCCCGATGCAGTATTCCGTGACGGAAGAAGTGCTGAAGGATGCCGGCGAATCCGTGTTTCCCCATATCCTGGGTACGGACACGCTCGGCCGCGACCTCATGATCCGCATCATGATGGGCACGCGCATCTCCCTGCTGGTCGGGCTCGTCGCCAGCTTCCTCATCCTGATCATCGGATCAATCTACGGGTCCGTGTCGGGATTGGCCGGCGGTACCGTCGACCTGGTCATGATGCGGGTTGTCGAGATCATCTACGCGATTCCGGACATCCTGATCATCATCATCCTGGCGGTCGGATTGAAGGAGCCGCTGAAGCAGCTGTTCGCGACCTCGCCGATTTTCGACGGACTCAGCCTGATCGGACCCAGCCTGATCAGCATCTTCATCACGTTCAGCCTGCTGTACTGGGTCGGCATGGCGCGGATCGTCCGCGGCCAGGTCCTGATGCTCAAGGAACAGGAATTCGTCACCGCGGCTCGTGCCCTGGGCGGCAGCAACGCCCGGATCATCCGGCGCCACCTGATCCCCAATACGATCGGTACGATCGTGGTCACGACCTCGCTGCAGATCCCCTCGGCGATTTTCACCGAATCCTTCCTGAGTTTCCTGGGGCTCGGCGTCGAAGCCCCCATGCCCAGCCTCGGATCCCTGGCTGCCAGCGCCATCGGCGGAATCACCTCCTACACCTACCGTCTGGTCGCCCCCGCCTTGACCATCAGCATCGTCATCCTGGCATTCAACCTGTTTGGCGACGGTCTGCGGGACGCACTTGATCCAAGACTGAAGAAGTAGGAGGGAAACAGCATGCCGAATCTCAATGGAACTCTGCTTGACATCAACGGTCTGGATGTTTCCTTTTTCACTCCCATGGGAGAGGTCCGGGCGGTCAATAAAGTATCCCTGACATTGGACAACGGGGAAGTCCTCGGCATCGTCGGCGAATCGGGAAGCGGCAAGAGCGTTTCCGCGTATACCGTGATGGGGCTCATACCGGAGCCCGGCCGAATCAAGAACGGTACGATCGAATTCGACGGAAAACCCATCCACGAACTGGATGAAGACGCGATGCGGAAAATCCGCGGCAACGATATCAGCATCATTTTCCAGGATCCGATGACGTCCCTCAACCCGGTTTTCACGATCGGGAACCAGATCATGGAAGTCATCCTCCTGCACACCGGCGCCAATAAAACCCAGGCGCGCAAACGCGCGGTCGAACTGCTGGAACTGGTCGGCGTCAACGAGCCGGCGCGGCGCCTCAAGCAGTATCCGCATGAATTCTCGGGCGGCATGCGGCAGCGTGTCATGATCGCCATGGCCCTGGCCTGCGAACCCAAGCTTCTCATCGCGGATGAGCCCACGACAGCCCTGGACGTGACGATCCAGGCGCAGATCCTCGAATTGATGGCTGACCTGAAGCGGAAGCTCGGGATGTCCATCATCCTGATCACGCACGACCTGGGCGTTGTCGCGGACATGTGCCAGCACATCATGGTCATGTATGCGGGCATGGTGGTGGAAAACGGCTTGACCGAGGAGATTTTCTACGAACCGAATCATCCCTATACGCTGGGGTTGCTTGCCTCCATTCCCAAACTCAGCGTCGAAGAGCACGAGAAACTGGTCCCGATCGAAGGCTCCCCCGTGGATTCCCTCAATTTGCCCGCCGGCTGTCCTTTTGCGCCGCGCTGCAAGTTCTGTATGAAGATCTGCCTGAGCCAGATGCCGGGATACACGCAACTGTCGGACACCCATACCTGTGCGTGCTGGCTGAATGAAAAGCGGGCGATGGACACCGCGGTTTCGGACGATGCCGGAATGGTCGGGCGGACAGGGGAGGCAACCCTATGAGCACACCGATTCTCGAGGTCCAGGACCTCAAGCAGTACTTCAAGGTCCGCGGCCACATGTTCCAGCCGGCTTATGTCAAGGCGGTCGACGGCATCAGCCTGTCGATCGATCGTGGCGAGACGCTGGGGCTTGTCGGGGAAAGCGGCTGCGGGAAAACCACCGTAGGCCGCACCATCCTGCGCCTGTACGAACCGACCGCGGGCAGGATCCTGTTCGACGGAACCGATATCACGAATGTCGACATGCACCCTTACCGGCGAAGGATGCAGATCGTTTTCCAGGACCCGTACGCCTCGCTCAATCCCAGAATGACAGTCGGCGACATCGTCGCGGAAGCGATCGACATCCAGAAGCTGGCGAATTCCCGGCAGGACCGCAAGGATCGCATCAACGCGCTGCTGGAACGTGTCGGTCTCAACAGCGAGCACGCGACCCGTTATCCGCATGAGTTCTCCGGCGGACAAAGACAGCGCATCGGCATCGCGCGCGCGCTCGCCGTCAATCCGGAATTCATGGTCTGCGACGAACCGGTATCGGCGCTCGACGTTTCCATCCAGGCGCAGATCATCAACATGTTCGAGGCGCTCCAGGCTGAGACCGGCCTGTCCTATCTGTTCATCGCGCACGACCTGTCCGTCGTCCGCCATATCTCCCGACGGATCGGCGTCATGTATCTGGGCAAAATGGCGGAACTCGCGTCCGGCGACGAACTGCATTTTCACCCGATCCATCCCTACACCCAGTCCCTGCTGTCCGCGATTCCCATCCCGGACCCGCGCGCCAGCCATGCCAAGAAGCGCATCATCCTGCAGGGCGACGTGCCCAGTCCGCTCAATCCGCCCTCCGGCTGCAACTTCCGTACCCGCTGTCCGTATGCCATGCCGATCTGCGCGGAGAAGGAGCCGGAATTCAAGGATTACGGCGGACAGCATTTTGCCGCCTGCCACTTGCTCGACAAACCGTCCTGATGTGGGCTTTGTCCCCGTTCCATGCCGGGAATCGGGAGCCTTCCGGCACCGGGCGGGGTTCAAGGATAGAGGAGAAAGCCAGTCGAATTCACAAGGAGGAAGTCAAATGAGAAAGATCCGGTTACTCAGTCTCGTGCTTGCGGTCCTGATGTGCATATCGGTGTTCGCGGCATGCGACAAGGGGTCATCTGCCACCGAACTCAAGGTAAGCGTCGGACCCGAGCCGGACAGCATCGATCCGGCCTTCAACGAAGCGGTTGACGGCGCGACCATGCTGATCCACGCGTTCGCCGGCATTTGCAAGCTTGACAAGGACGGCGTACCGCAGCCCGACATGGCCAAGGAAGTCAAGATCAGCACGGACCTGCTGACCTACACCATCACGCTCCGCGACAACCTCAAGTGGTCGGACGGAAAAGCGCTGGTGGCCGGCGACTTCATCTATGCCTGGCAGCGTGCCATCGACCCCAAGAACGCCACATCCTACGGCTACATGCTGGAGAACATCAAGGGCGTCTCGGAGGTCCTCTACGCGGATCCCGCCAGCACCTATGACCTGAACTCCATCAGCGCCAAGGCACTCGACGACAAGACGATCGAGATCGTGCTGAACGCCCCGACCTCCTACTTCATGGAGATCCTGGCATTCCCCACCCTCTTCCCGGTCCGCAAGGACATCGTCGAGGCCAACGAAGCCTGGGCCACCGATCCCGCGACCTACATCTCCAACGGCCCCTACAAAATGAAGAGTTGGACGCATGACGCGGAAATCGTGTTCGAGAAAAACCCCAACTATTATGACAAAGCCAAAATCGGACCCGACACGATCAAGTTCATCCTGATGGACGACGACAACGCGATCCTCGCCGCATTCAAGAATGGCGACATCCTGCTGGCCGACTCCTTCCCGAACGACGAGATCGACGCGCTCAGCACCACGCCCGAGTTCAACAAGGCGGGCCAGCTCGGCACGTACTTCATCGCTTTCAACACGAAGAAAGCCCCGTTTGACAACGCCGACGTTCGCAAGGCGCTCTCCCTTGCGGTCGACCGCAACTACATCGTCGAGCAGATCGGCAAAGCCGGCCAGGTTCCCGCGTCGGCTTATGTCGCCACCGGCCTGACCGATGGTGATGCGACCAAGGAATTCCGCGATGTCGGCGGCGCCTACTACTCCGTCGCCAAAGAGGACTACGCGAAGAACGTTGCCGAAGCCAAGGCCCTGCTGACCAAGGCAGGCTATCCCGACGGCAAGGGCTTCCCGAAATTCGAGTACCTCTACAACACCAGCTCCGGCCACAAACTGATCGCCGAGGCGCTGCAGAACATGTGGAAGACCGAACTGGGCATCGAATGCACGCTTGCCGAGCAGGAGTGGGGCGTATTCCTCAACACCCGCCAGAACGGTGAGTACCAGGTCGCCCGCCATGGCTGGCTGGCCGACTACAACGATCCCATCTCGTTCCTTGACATGTGGGTGACCGACGGCGGCAACAACGACGCGCAGTGGTCCAACAAGGAATACGATGCCCTGATCGCAGGCGTCAAGACCGGTACGGACCGCACCAAGCGTTATGCCGACATGCACAAGGCGGAAGACATCCTGATGAAGGAAATGCCGGTCGCCCCGCTGTACTACTACGTCGACCTGTACCTGAAGAGCGCGAAACTGGAAGGCTTCTATTCCTCGCCTCTTGGCTTCAAGTACTTCATGTACACGACCATCAAGTAAGGCCCCGGCGAAAGCAGGCCTGCGCGCTCCCTGTCCTTGACGTCCCTCCCGGCCCGGCCGGGAGGGACGTTCTTTATTCAAGCGAAGCCGGATTGGTATAATCGAGTCAAAGGGAAGGGAGGACACGCCTGCATGAAAGGTTCCTTCTGGAAACATCCGCACCACGCCGTGACCCGGCGGCTTTCCGCTGTGGCCCAGGGGTTGGAGCCTGCCGACCTCGTGGTGCGAAGGGGCCGCCTGGTCAATGTGTGCACCGGCGAGATCACCGAGGGGGTCGATCTGGCCGTCGCCGCAGGGCGGATCGCGCGGATCGGCGACGCGGATCCCTGCATCGGCCCGGACACGCAGCGGATCGAGGCCCGCGGACGGCTGATGGTGCCGGGGCTGCTGGATGGCCATGTGCATGTGGAGTCCTCCATGATGACCGTATGCCGCTACGCGGATGCCGTCATCCCGCACGGGACGTCGGGCATCTTCATGGATCCCCATGAAATCGCGAATGTCCTCGGTCTGGACGGAATCCGCTGGATGGCCGACGATGGAGCGGCGTCCCCGTTCAAGGCGTTTCTTACCGTCCCCTCTTGCGTGCCCGCGATGGAAGGGTTCGAGGATTCCGGCGCCACCCTGCCGCCATCTGCCGTGGCGGAAGCGATGGAATGGCCATCCAGCGTTGGCCTTGGCGAGATGATGGATTTCGCCGGCATCCTGTCGGGGGACGATCGCGCCCATGACATGGTATCCCTGGCACTCGCCGCCGGCGGCATTCCGACCGGGCATTTTCCCATGTCCGATGCTTTCGTCCGCCTCAACGCCTATATCGCCGCAGGTCCGCGATGCTGTCACGAGTCGACGCGATCCGAAGACGCGCTCGAAAAAATGCGCCTCGGCATGTATGCCATGCTCCGGGAAGGGTCCGCATGGCACGATCTGGCCGAAGTTGCGCAGTCCCTCACCCGGCATCGGATCGACAGCCGCTTTGCCATGCTGGTCTCCGACGACGCGCATCCGCATACCCTGACCCGGGACGGACATATGGACCATATCCTGCGGCGAGCGGTACAGGAGGGCATCGATCCGGTCACGGCGCTGCAGATGGCGACGATCAACTGCGCGCAGTGCTTCCGGCTGGACCATGAGATCGGATCCCTGACGCCCGGAAAATGCGCCGATATCGTCCTGATGGACGACCTGGACTCCTTCCGGGTCTCGACGGTGATCCTGGATGGAAAATGGACGGCGGAAGACGGCCGGATGCTGGAGCCGACGAAAGCCTATGCCTACCCGCCGCGAGCCGCGGACACGATGCGGCTTGCGCGGACGCCGGCCGCGTCCGATTTTTTCCTGCCGGCACCGGCTGGTGCGGACCGCGTCGACGCCCTGGTGATCCGGGTGCTGGCCGGCAAGGTCGGAACCCTTGGCATCCGGATGGATGTCCCGGTCCGGAACGGGGGATTGTCCGCCTCGCCGGCGCAGGATCTCCTCAAGGCGGCCGTGTATGAACGTCATCACGGGACGGGAACGATCGGATTGGGATTCGTCGCCGGGTTCGGCATCCGGCGGGGAGCGATGGCGTCCACGGTCGCGCACGACGCGCACAACCTGCTGGTCGTCGGCGCCGATGATAATGACATGGCTATCGCCGCGGCCTTGCTCTGCCGGACCGGAGGCGGGATGGCCGTCGTGGCCGACGGCGAGGTGCTGGGGTTGGTGGAGCTTCCGATCGCCGGCCTGATGGGTACGCACGAGGCAAAGGACATGGCGGATCGGGTGACCTGCCTCGAAGAGGCGTGGAAATCGATCGGCTGTACCATGCCGTCGCCATTCATGACCATGGCGCTGCTGTCCCTCTCCTGCCTCCCGGAACTCCGACTGACAAACCGCGGCCTGGTGGACACCGTCCGCTTCCGCTTTACGGAGTTGACCGGGTCGGGACCGGTTTGCTGACATCCATGGAAAACACGGAGGAAGAGTATGCCTGAAATCCTGCAATCGATCACACTGCGCGGACATACAGTCCGCAACCGAATCGTCATGCCGCCGATCGTCTGTTTCGGATGGAGCACGGAGGACGGGAACCCAACGGACCGGCTGGTCGAGCACTATCGCCGGCGAGCCGCCTCCGGCATCGGACTTGTCGTCGTGGAGGCGACCTGCGTCCTGCCGGAAGGTCGGCTGTCCGTGCCGCAGCTGGGACTTTGGACGGACGGACAGGTGGAGGGGATGCGGCGCATCGCCGATGTGCTTCACGCGGAAGGCGCGGTGGCACTGGTCCAGATCCATCATGCCGGCAGGGTCTCCGCACTGGCGGCGAATCCGGATCCGGCCGGTCCGTCCGACTGGTCCGAGGACGCAGAGGGCGTCCGTGCACATGCGGTCCGGCGCTTTTCCGGAGTGGCCCGGGCCCTGACGACGGAGGAGATCGGGCGTATCCGCGATGCGTTCATCCTTGCGGCAGTGCGTGCGGAATCGGCCGGATTCGACGGCATCGAGCTGCATGCGGCGCATGGCTACCTGCTTAGCCAGATGGCTTCGCCGGTAGCGAACCGGCGGACGGACGATTACGGCGGATCCCTGGATAACCGGACGCGGCTTGCCACGGAAATCCTGACGGGCATCCGTGCCGAAATCCGTCCCCGCAATCCCGGGTTCATCCTCTCCGCCCGCATCGGCGGCAATGAACCGGACTATAGCCAGGGGGTCGCGGTTGCCATGGCCTATGAAAAAGCGGGACTGGATCTCATCCACGTATCAACCGGTATTTCGGACGGGGGAGACCGGTCGGGTTCTTTCCCTCCCCCGCCTGAAGACTTTGCGTTCAACGGGGTCGTTTACAGCGCCTCGCTGGTCAAACGACATGTCAAGATCCCTGTCATCGCGGTCAACGACATCCGGACGCTGGAACGCGGAGATTGGTTGATCCGGCAGGGGCATGCGGACATGGTCGCTTACTGCCGGCCGCTGCTGGCCGATCCGGACTGGGCGGCCAAGTCCATCGCCGGCGCCGGACCGACCCCGTGCCGCCAATGCAGAGGCGGGTGCCTGTGGTTCGGCGGAGCGGATCGGTGCCCGGGCAGAGTCCTTTAGCGGACGACGCCCTTTTTCAGTATGATGTTCGCATAGAGCGCCGGTTCGCCGGTCGCTATGACGGCATGGCAGGTGCGGGCACGCTCATAGAACGCATGCCGCTCGATCTGCCCGACGAGCTCCCGGCCGCGGGAATCGTACCGTGCCAGGATGTCGAAGTACTCCTCCCAGATCGGCGTGGCGACGGGGTCGCCGGGTACGACCTGCATCAGGGCGACCGGGCGGGCGACATAGGTGTCCAGCGGAAAAACGCTCAGGATCGCCTCGAAGATGTCCGGGATCCCGTGCCCGTCCATCCGGACCACCCTGGATCCGACACTTGCCGCGGGGAAATTCCCATCCCCGATACAAATCTCGTCTCCATGACCCATTTCACAGAGGATTTTCAGCAGGTCGGGGGAAAGCAGGGGAGAGATGCCTTTGAGCATACGGTTCTCCTTGTTTGATTGCCGGATCAACCCGGCGCTTTGCCATTGTCTACACCATGCACGCGCATGACGCGCCGCAACAGGAACGCCGCGCCGATCGACAGCAGGTAGAAGGCTCCCGAGAGAAGGAACATCGGCGACAACGGATCGAAGACCGATTTTCCCATCAGCGTGGTGGCAACGGCCTTGGGCAGCATGCCCAGCAGCGACGCGGGGATGAACACCAGCAGGGAGTTGCCCGATGCGCCTAGCACCAGGCTGGTGATGCCGTTGTGAAAGCCAGGGAGCATGCGCATCATGAAGATGACGAACGGGTCGCTGCCCTGCATCGACGCCAGGATCCGGTCAAGAAGCGGTTTTCGGCCCTGCAGTCGGTTCAGCAGCGTATGCATCCGCTTGCGGCCGATCAGGTGTCCCATGTAATAACTGATATAAACCTCGAGCGCGATGCCGATGAATATGATGAACAGGGCCTCCTGGAGCGGAAAAAAGAAACCGGCGGCCACATACAGGAACGTGGATTCGACCACGACGACCGTCAAAGCCTTGAGGATGAAAAAACCGATCAGGATGAGCGCCATCGTAAACTTGTTGTCCTGCCGGGACAGGATGTCCGAGGGGTCCGCAAAACGGATCAGGTAATAGGCCATGGCGGCGAACAGAAGTATGGAAAAGACCGTCACACTGATCTTGAGCGTATGATAGCTGCCGGGATTCTTTCCTGAACCTGTCCACATCCTGCCGCGCGGCCTCCGTCATCCTGTCTGGAAAACCCATTGCATCCAGTATAGTCGAAACCGGTCCCGAACGCCCCGAATCCGGAGGGAATACCCGCCGATATAGAGAAAGACCGCCGCTCCGGGGTCATACTCCGGAGCAACGGCCCTACTGGTCTCTCAGTGGGCTCAGTACCGGCCGTACTCCTGCAGGACGGCCATGACCAGCCTCATGCTGCTGAGCAGGCTGCCGTTGTTGATGGATCCGGCTGTGCTGATGTTGAGACCCCGGGTTCCGGTGGACCGGATGCGGTCGCAGTCGCGCTTCACTTCGGCGATCAGGGCTCCCTCGTCGTTCCGCATGAACGAGAACGGCGCGATGCAGCCGTCGATTCTCGCGTGGGGCATATGCTTGCGGATCTCGTCCGCCATGACGGTGGGGCCGAAGTTGACGCCGTTGAAGTCCAGGCGGCCGAGAATGGGCAGGAGATGACCCATTGCGGAATCGGAATGCTGGTAGCGCTTGTCCGAGGGATCCGGGGAGAAGTGGTCAAACACTTTTTTCAAAACCGGATAACCAAACATTTCGTACAGGTCCGGGGTCAGCAGACAGCAGTTGTCATCCGCGAAGGAAAACCCGTGGGGCGCCTGTCCGGGCGCGAAACCGGCTTCGGCGTCGGCGACTTCGGCCATGCGGATGATCGCGTTGGCGATGGCCGCGCTGAACCGCTCCGCCAGCTCGGGCTCATCCAGGCACAGGAAGATCAGCGGCTCGACGCCCATGACGGACATGGCCAGCGTGACCGGGCCGCGGATGTGGCGGACACCCGGGGGGGTCGTGCCATACGTCTCGTGAATGCGTCTCTTTTCGGCCTCCCAGCCGGGCGGCAGCATGAAGTCACGCATGTCCGTGATCCGGTCCAGCCGGTCCAGCAGCTTTTCCAGATCCTGGGGCGAATGGACGTCTCCCTCCAGCCACTCCGACGTGTCGTTCATGATGTACCTGGCGCCGAACCACTCGCCGATCCTGCGGTAGGGCGGGTAGATGGCGTCCGGCGAGGGGAAGTTCTCGTCCAGAAGCCGAATGCCCACGATCCTTTCGGCTTTGTCGTTGTACCTGCGGAGCAGATCGCGAAGACGAACCGGATCCTCGGGCAGCCAGGGCTTGCCTGGTTCATCCAGTTCGGCGTACATGCACTCGTAGCTCATGCGGATTCCCAGCGCGACTTGCGTGGCCTCGGTGGAAAAGCAATTGTCCCGATGCGCGATCTCATCGTCTTTCCAGAAACGGGCAATATCGAGTGGAAGCATGAAGGGCCCTCCTTGTCGCGGCTTCTCTGAACCGGCGGCTATCCAGATTATACATCAACCTGAACTATATGAGACGGGTCTTGACGAAGTCGGCAGGCAGCTCTAAAATAGGTAATCGACTAATGGTTATTCGACTAATTATAAGCCGGTTAATTAAAACAGGCGATCGGTTGGACGGCTTGCGGCTGTCCGGAAAGGAGCTTCATGAGGGGAGATCTGCACGAACCGGAAAAGGCCAATCCGCAGCGAGACGATCTGGAGTGGCTGGTCCGCACGATCAGCAGAATGCATTTCGAACGGATCCGCAGCGAAATGGCTTCGCGCGGGCTTGCGGATGTGAGCCATCCGAGGATCCTCTTCATGCTGCTTCATCATCCGGACAGGATCTTCTCCTCCCAGAAGGAGATCGCCGGCTTCCTGGGCGTCAGCGCGGCCACCGTGGCGGTGTCGCTGCGCCGCATGGAGGCGCACGGGCTGCTGCACAAGGTGCAGGACGAAAAGGACCTGAGAAGGAACCACATCGTCCTGACCGACAAGGGACGGGAGCGGGTCGAAGGCTGCGTCGCCGCCTTCAAGGACATCGACATCGGCATGTTCCGCGGCTTTTCACAGGAAGAGCGCGACTCCCTGACCGGTTTCTATCACCGCATTTTCGACAACCTGGTCAGCATGGGCGCCAGTGCGCCCCACGCCAGGCCAAAGGAACAGGAGGCCACCGATTGATACGAGTTGTCCGCAGGCTGCTGAGATATCTTGGCAAGTACCGAATCTATGCCATCATCGCCCCTTTCTGCATGATCGCCGAAGTCATCCTGGAACTCATGATGCCCATGATGATGGCCCGCATCGTCGACCAGGGCATCCCGTCGATGGACCTGCGCTACATCCTGCGCATCGGCGTGATCATGGTCTGCCTGGCGCTGGGCGGAATGCTGTTCGGCAGCCTGAACATGGTGACGTCCTCGGTCGCCGCGCAGGGTTTCGGCTGGAACGTGCGCCAGGCCGTATTCCATCGGATCACCGCGTTCGCCTTTTCGGATATCGACCGGTTCTCCACCGCCTCGCTGGTGACCCGCCTGACCAACGACATCACCCAGCTCCAGAACACCTTCATGATGGTCCTGCGCCTGATGATCCGCGCGCCGTTCATGATGGTGTTCGCGCTGATCCTGGCCATCAGCATCAACGCCCGGCTGGCCCTGGTGCTGCTGGTCGCGATCCCGATCCTTTCCGCCGGCATCTTTTACGTCATGACCCGCGCGGAAAAGCTGTTCGCGATGCTGCAAAAAAGACTCGACGCCCTCAACGGCACGGTGCAGGAAAACCTTATCGCGATCCGCGTTGTGAAGGCGTTCGTCCGTGAAGCCCATGAAAAGGCGAAGTTCGCCCGCGCGAACGACGAGCTGATGCGTTCCGCCATCCGGGCGGCTTCGCTGGTCATCACCATCATGCCGATGATGACGCTGGTCATGAACCTGGCGACCCTCGCGGTTCTGTGGTTCGGGGGCCACCTCGTGGACTCCGGCGACCTGACCACCGGCCGGCTGATCAGTTTCCTCCAGTACATCACCCAGATCCTGATGAGCCTCATGATGGTCTCCATGGTGTTCCTGATGACCGCCCGGGCCCGGGCCAGCGGCAACCGTGTCATCGAAGTGCTGGAGACCGAGCCGGCCATCCGCGACGAAGAAGCCGTCGCCGCGGAGGCTGGGGACTCCGCCGCCGGCGCAGGGCAGCCGGACGCAGCGGTCCGGTCGGGCCGGATCGAATTCCGCGACGTCTCGTTCCGCTACCAGGCCACCGGCACCGGGGAAGACGTACTGTCGGGAATCAGCTTCACGGCGCAGTCCGGCGAGGTCGTCGCCATTGTCGGCGGAACCGGGACCGGAAAGACGTCGCTGGTGAATCTCGTGCCCCGGTTGTACGACGTCACCGGCGGCCAGGTCCTGATCGACGGCAGGGATGTCCGGGAATACCCGCTCCGCGCGCTTCGCGACAGCATCGGGGTCGTTCTCCAGAACAACGTCCTGTTCAGCGGCACCATCCGCGACAACCTGCTCTGGGGGGACCGGGCCGCGGACGACGGCATGATCGAGCGCGCCGCGGAAATGGCCCAGGCCCACTCCTTCATCGCCGGATTCCCGGACGGATACGATACGGTTCTCGGACAGGGCGGCATCAACCTGTCCGGCGGACAGAAACAACGCCTGTGCATCGCAAGGGCCCTGCTGAAGAACCCCCGCATCCTCATTCTGGACGACAGTACGAGCGCGGTCGATTCCGATACCGAGCGGAGCATCCGCGAGGCGTTCCGGAAAGAGCTGGGTGAAACCACTGTTATGATCACCGCGCAGCGGATCAGTTCCGTAAGCTGGGCCGACCGGATCCTCGTCCTCGACAACGGCCGGCTGGTCGGGAAC
>CAZNGQ010000047.1:0-14724 GCA_964572095.1 uncultured Oscillospiraceae bacterium | reverse complement strand
GGGTGCCAGTACGACATTGCGGTAGTCCCCGTGGCCGCCGCCCTTGGTCGCCTGAAAATAATCCCCCTGGGCCGGCAGGATGCCGCCCAGGCCCGGGCCGCCCCGGACGATGTTCACGACGACCGCCGGAATCTCGGCGCCCGCGATATAGGAGAAACCCTCCTGCTTGAGGCTGATGCCCGGGCTTGAGGAGGAGGTCATCACCCTCGCGCCGGCACCGGCCGCGCCGTACACCATGTTGATGGCGGCCACTTCGCTCTCAGCCTGGACAAAAACGCCGCCGGCCTCGATCATGCGTTTGGCCATGTAATGGGCGATCTCGGTCTGCGGTGTGATCGGATATCCGAAATAATGGCGGCAACCCGCCCGAATCGCCGCCTCGGCGATCGCCTCGTTGCCTTTCATGAGGACTCGTTCGTTCATGCGCGGCCTACCTTTCCACCTCGATAACGCTGTCCGGGCAGATGATGGCGCAGGACGCGCATCCGATGCACTTCTCCATCTCATCGATGCCGGCGGGTCGGAAGCCCTTTGCGTTCAGCGTACCGGGACGCAAAAGGATGATTTTTTTCGGGCAGACGGACACGCACAGGCCGCAGCCCTTGCATCGGTCCTCCCGGAATGAAACGAATGCCATGGTGACTCCTCCTGATAGATAAATGGATGCCGCGGGGCGGTCCGGAGACCGTTCCCGGAGACAGTGAAATATTATACACCCTCCGTCAGGAAAAGGCGTATCCGATCGTACGGTGCATGCGAAGCAGCGGCGTGCCGTCCGGCAGCCGGTTTCCCCATCCCGCGGGCGCATGCGTGTCCAGCGCGGCGCGGAAGACGACCGGCACTCCGGCCAGGCGGCCGGCGTCGCGCATGGCGGCCATCGACGACTCGAGCATCGCCGGGTCATGAAGGTCGAGCAGGTTGGTGTTGTCCACCAGCCCGGCCAGCGGCAGCCCCGCGGCTTCGACGAGCGTCTGCGCGACCGCGGCGATGCGGTCGGCGGACGAGGTAAAGGGGCGAAGCAGATTGGCCACCATATAGAGGGAGGTTTCCGCGGGATCGAACCGGGAATGCAGCGAAGAGACCACGCGGGCGCCGAGATCCTCGCCGCCGATGTCGAGCACGGCGTACTGGCCCGGCGTGTCGAACAGCGAGAACACCTCGCCGCCGAAAGACGGCACATCGATATTCGTGTTCGCGTAGACCGGCTTGATCAGCCGGACGCCGGCCTCGTCCAGCCACGTCCCGGCATCCGCAGACCGGTAGAACGGGTTGATGGTGTCCAGATCGGCGAGCGACACGCGGCCGAGCGAAGACAGCCACAGGGCGTAGTTGACACTGACTTCGGATTTGCCGCTGCCGTATGCCCCGACAAAAACCGTGACCCGGCGCAGATCCGGCAACCGGAAACCGTTGTTGATATTCGATACCATATGCACCTCGCATTCTTGTAAAACGACGACCACAATATACCACGATGCCGCCATACATGTTCATTCTCGCGATTGCGTGTCCCCTGCCGCAACAGGTATAATGGTAACCGGCGCGGATCGGCCCCGAGTCACCAAGGCGCCAAACCCCATGAGTTGGAGGATCCCAAGCATGTTCCATTTTCTGGTCGCGGACGTTGCCTATCCGCAGGTCCCCTCGGGTTCTGATTCCCTGCTTGTCGGCATGCTGATCGTCATTGCCGCACTCCTGCTGGTCAGCATCTGCATACAGCTGATTACGCTTTCCAGCCACCGTTCCGGTCGCGCAAAACCCGTTCCGGCCGCCCCGGCCGCCGTGGCCGCCCCCGCGCAACCCACCCGGCCTGTCGAGACCGACGGGCAACTGATCGCCGTAATCACGGCCGCGATCGCCGCCACCATGGCCTCGGACCGTTCGCCGGCTGCTGCCGGCACATCGGCACCCGGATTGCCGGCCGGCTTCCGGGTCCGCCGCATCCGCCGCATTTGATGGATATCGTTGCCGACATGCCGGCATAGCGATCGAATTCCGCAAGGCTCTCCGCATCGGCGGGGAGTCTTGTCATATGAGGAGTGCTCCCTGTGAAATATGTCATTTTTCTATCCGACGGCATGGCGGATCTCCCGCTGGATGAACTGGGCGGCGAGACCCCGATGATGCGCGCAGTCAAGCCGAACATGGACCGCATGGCGCGCGAGGGGTTCGCCGGCATGATCCGCACGATCCCGGATTCCGTCCCGCCCGGCAGCGACACGGCAAACATGGCGGTCATGGGATATGATCCCGTCCGGTTCTATACCGGCCGTTCCCCGATCGAGGCGGTCAGCATGAGCATCGATCTGGAGCCCGGCGACGTCGCGTTCCGCACGAACCTTGTGACGCTCTCCGAAGCGGACGAATACGGGAACCGCGTGATGCTGGACTATTCGGCGGACGAGATCGGCAGCGACGAGGCGGCAAGAATCATCGAGACGGTAAACGAGCGCTTCTCCGGTGACGGGATCCGTTTTTACCCGGGAAAAAGCTACCGGCATTGCATGGTCTGGAAAAAAGGTTCTACCGCGCTCGAGACCACTCCCCCTCACGACATCCTCACCCGCGTGATCGGCGGGTACCTGCCCGTTGGGAACGGAGGCGACCGGCTGACCGGAATCATGCGGGACAGCGTCCGGCTGCTTTCCCCGCACCCGGTCAACATGGCGCGCACCGCCCGCGGCCTGCGCGCCGCGAATGCCGTGTGGATCTGGGGCCAGGGCACCAGGCCGGAACTGCCGCGCATCGCGGACACCTACGGGCTGCGCGGTTCCGTGATCTCCGCGGTGGACCTTATCAACGGTCTGGGCATCTGCGCCGGACTGCATGTCGTGGACGTTCCCGGGATCACCGGCAACATCCACACCAATTTTACCGGCAAGGGCCTGGCTGCCATCGAGGAACTGCGGCGCGGCCAGGATTATGTCTACATCCACGTCGAAGCCCCGGACGAGTGCGGCCACAGGGCCGAGCTCGACAACAAGGTGCTGTCGATCGAGAAAATCGACAAGGAGATCATCGGTCCGGTCTGGAACTGGCTGGAGTCCCATCGCCGCGCCACCGGCGAAGATTATCGCCTGCTTTCCCTGCCGGACCACGCGACGCCGATCGCCTTGCGCACACATACCCGGCAGCCGGTGCCGTTCACCTTGTACGACAGCGGCGATCCCGCGGAAGGATTCCACGCGGAAGCCTACGATGAAAACCGCTGCGGCGCCACCGGGATCGAGATCCGTGAGGGACATACGCTTTTCAAACGGTTCATCGAGGGGTTCCGGACGAGTCCGGACGATTGGGAGCCAGTCTTTCCGTCTACTTCAACTCGGCCAGTGTGACGCCGCTGTCCCCTTCGCCGTAAGCGCCAAGCCGGAACGTCTTCACCCGGGAGTCCTTGCGCAGGAACTGCGTGACAGCCGACCGGAGTGCTCCGGTCCCCTTGCCATGGACGATCCGGACCACGTGCGACCCGGTCATGACGGCTTCGTCCAGGTACTTGTCCAGCGTCGTGACGGCGTCGTTGACCGTCAGGCCGAGCAACTGGATCTCCGTCTGGAACGTCATGGCTTTCGACAGGGTCGCCGAGGCGCCTTTTCGCGTTCCGCCGGACGCTTCGGCCAGGCGACCCGCCCGTTTCCGGACCTCGCTCCTGTTTTGCGCGGGCATGCGGAGCGCGGCGCGCGGGACGGTCGCCTTGACCGAACCGCTGACCAGGGTGAAACAGTCCCGGTTGTCCGGGCCTTCCACCACACGCCCCTCGATGTTCAACGACACCGCGTAATAGGTCTCCCCGATCGTGATCTTCTCCGGAACCGCGGACGGATCGTACGCATGGAGCGTCGCGCGGCCGATTTCGCTCTCCACTCCCCGCAGGGTTTCGCGCATGCGGCGTCTCGCTTCGGAAGCCAGCTTCTCCGCCGCCTCCATGTTTTGTCCGTTCAAGGCCGCGCGGATCTCGTCCAGCAGCTTGTCGGCCTCTTCCAGGTAGGACGCGAGTTCCTGGCGTGCCTCTTCCCTTGCCTTTTGCAGGTAAGTCGTCCGTTTCTGCTCGATTTCGCTGCGCAGTGTCTCCGCCTGGTCCGCGTCGCGTTTCGCCGCGTCCCGGATGGCCAGCGTCTCGTCCCGCATCCGGCGGCTTTCCGAATGGGTCTTCTCCACATCCTGCAGAAGTTCCTCGAATCGCATTCCCTCTTCGGAAATCCGTTCCCTCGCCGCCGCGATGATGTCGGCGCCCAGACCGAGTTTGCCCGAGATGACAAAGGCGTTGCTGACACCGGGAACGCCGATCAACAGGCGGTAGGTCGGTCGGAGCGTCTCGGTGTCGAATTCACAGCAGGCGTTCTCCACGCCCGGTGTCTCGATTGCGTACCCTTTCAGTTCTTTATAATGGGTGGTCGCCACCGTGACGCACCCGTGCGACCGTAGATGGTCGAGGATCGAGATGGCCAGCGCGGCGCCCTCGGACGGATCGGTGCCCGAGCCCAGTTCATCGACCAGCACCAGCGTGCCCGGAGCGGCCCGTCGGGTGATGGCGACGATGTTGGACATGTGCGAGGAGAACGTGCTCAGGTTCTGTTCGATGCTCTGCTCGTCGCCGATGTCCGCCAGGATCTCCTCGAAGACGGAGATCTCGGAGCGCTCCTGCGCCGGGATCTGCAGCCCGGCCAGCGCCATGAGGCTCAGGAGCCCGCAGGTCTTGAGCGCGACGGTCTTGCCTCCCGTGTTGGGGCCGGTGATCACGAGGGTGTGGAATTCGTACCCGATGTGGAAGTCGATCGGCACCACCCGATCACGGGGGATCAAGGGATGCCGGGCGCCGCGCAGGCGGATCCTTCCTTCCGTATTGAGGAGGGGGGGCATGGCTTTCTGGTCGATGGCCAGCCGGGCCTTTGCCGTCTGGAAATCGATCCAGGCCATGGTGGAGACGTCCAGCGTCAGGTCGTCGATCCGCTCCGCCGTGCGGGCGGAAAGTGCGGTCAGGATGCGCTCGATTTCGTCCTGCTCCTGGGACAGGAGCTCCCGGATCCGGTTGTTGGCCTCCACGACCGCGATGGGCTCGATAAACAGCGTCGATCCGCTCGAGGAAACGTCATGGACGATGCCGGTCAGCTCGCCGCGGTACTCCGCCCGGACCGGAACGACATACCGGTCGCCGCGCATCGTGACCAGCTGTTCCTGCAGGATCCGCGCATTCGACCGGACGATGCGGTCCAGGATCTCCTTGACCTTGGCCTGCGCGTCCCGGATCTTTCGCCGTATGGAATAAAGCTCCGGGCTGGCGCGGTCGCTGACCTCGTCCTCACCCAGGATCGCGATGGAAATGGCCTGTTCCAGATCGGGAACCGGTGCCAGACGTGCCATGGCGCCGTATACGGCGTTCGACCCGTCCGATCCGGATGGAACGAAGGCCTTGAGACGGGCCGCTCCGCGAAGCAGGGCGGCGATACGCATGAGCTCGGCGCAGGACAGCATCGCCCCGGCAGCCGCGCGCGACGCCGTCGGCCGGACGTCGGACAGTCCGGTCAGCGGGGGGGTGCCCTTGGCCAGCAGGATCCGGACGGCGTCGTCCGTGTTTGACTGGCTTTCCGTCACTTCCCCGATCGAGGAGGTCGGCAGCAGCGCCTCGCACAGCTCGCGGCCGGGCGCCGACTGGGCGCGGGTGGCAAGCATGGCGACGATCTTGTCGAATTCGAGGATATGGAGTGTACGTGAGTCCATGGCTTCCGTCAGTCGTCCTTTCCCTTGGGCGGGAGTTCCGTCGGAGTCTTGCCGGACAGCATGCGGAGCCCTCCACTGATGTACTGGACGGCGGCCAGGACAGAAAGCAGGATGACCGGCAGGAAAATATAGCCGGAGTAGCGGGTCGCCGAACGGGTGTCGAGCAATATGACAACGCCGGATCCGGCGACAAAAACAAACGTGGCAAGCTTTCCGTACCACTTCGCGTAGACAACCTGACGTCTTGACTTGAGAACAACAGCTGTCCCGACCATCATGAATACTTCCTTCGTGGCCACGAACACTGGCAGCCAGAATGGAACCTTGCCGATGCCATACAGCGTCAGGGACGCGGTGAACTGCATCACCTTGTCCACAAACGGGTCCATCAGCTTGCCTAGATCCGTGACCTGATGGAACCGCCGGGCGATGAATCCGTCGAGCAGATCCGTCGTCCAGATGCCGAAATACAGAAAGAACGCCGTGACGCGGAATTCATCCCCGGCAAGGATGTAGTTTGCCATGACGGGTATGAAAACAAACCTGCACAGCGTCAGGATGTTCGGGATTGTTATCTGCTTTCGAAGCTTCATCCTGCCCATTATAGCAATGCCCCAATTTGCGGTCAAACCGGTGGAAGCGATCGGGTCAGGTCGAAAGGATCTCCGAGATATCGAATTCTTCCGGGGTGATGGTCTTGCTCATCTGTAGCGCCTCATGGATGTCGATATCGGTAACCGCGCCCTGGCGTACCGCCATGATGCGGTTGATCCGTCCGTCACGCAGGCACTGGACTGCCTTCACGCCCATGACGCCGGCGGTGAGCCGGTCACGCTCCGTCGGTGAACCCCCGCGCTGGAGATGCCCCAGGATCGTGGCGCGGGCTTCGATCCCCGTCATGGTTTCGATCCGCCTGGCGATGTCGATGGCATCGCCCGCACCCTCCGCGACGATGACGATATAGTGCTTTTTACCCCGGTTCCGACCCTCCAGGATTTTCTTCACCACATAACTGTCGATGTCCCGTTCGATCTCGGGAACCAGGATCACTTCGGCACCGACCGAGATGCCGACGTTGAGCGCGATGTAGCCCGCATGGCGCCCCATCACCTCGATCACGCTGCAGCGCTCGTGGGAGAACGCGGTGTCGCGAAGCTTGTCGACCGCTTCCATGGCGGTGTTCATCGCGGTGTCGAACCCGATGGTGTACTCCGAACAGCCGATGTCGTTGTCGATCGTCCCGGGGATTCCGATCACGGGCAGGCCCTGGTCCGCGAGGTCGCGCGCTCCGCGGAACGATCCGTCTCCGCCGATGATGACAACCGCGTCCAGATTGAAGACACGGGCCATCGCGACACCCTGCCGCACGCCTTCGGGCGTCTCGAAGGTCTTGCTCCGCGCGGTCATGAGGAAGGTTCCGCCGCGCTGCAGCAGATCCGCCACCGAACGGCCGTTCAGCTCGACAAAGTCTCCCCTCCACAGTCCGTGGTATCCCCGTCGAATCCCGAAGACATTCATTCCATAAAAAAGCGCGGAGCGAACTACGGCCCGGATGGCCGCGTTCATGCCCGGCGCGTCTCCGCCGCTGGTCAGCACGCCGATCGTGGAGATCTTTTTCGTCCCGTTGTCCATGGTATCCTCCCGTTCGCCAGCGATGAGGCGGTTGCCGGCCGGCGTCAAGTCAACATTTTATCATACGTCACAGGAACGCGATGTTCGCCAGGCCCGCCCTCGCCGCGAAAGCGCCGATGACATGGTCTTCCCGCTCGATCCAGCAATCGCGCGGAAGCTCCACGGTTTCCCCGGTCGCGTCCAAAAAGATCCGGGTGCGGCATTCCCCATGGAAAAAGCGCATCATGCTGAGGAGCCTTGCATAACCGTCATCGCCGCGCCTGCCCGGGTAGCGGATGTAAAAAGCGGTGTCGTCCGGCTCAGGCAGACTTCCCGTCGCCGGGACGTCCCCGTCGTCCCGATCGGGAAGCCCGATCTCGGGCGGAATCCACGAATCGTCCGCCGAGGGCCCGTCCTCCGGCAGCGATTCCAGGGCAGGCGCCGCCTCCCGCGGCGTCCTTCGGCCGCCGCCGGGTTCCCGGCGAAGCGGAACGGAGGCGTCCAGGCTGTCCAGCAGCCTTACCCGATCGACGGTCAGCTGCCCGTCCGCTTCCTCCCTGCCGCCGGTCGCGGCGCGAAAACTGACCGTCCCTTCGAGCAGGACGGCCGCATCGGCCTGCAGGATCGCGTTTTCGTCCCGGAGGACACGCGGGAAGACAATGGCCTCGTACTCGCCGACCAGGTCTTCCATCGTCAGGAAGCACATGAGGTCGTTCTTCTTCGTTGTCTTGTTTTTACGTGCCAGGATCAATCCGGCCATGACCACCCGGGTACCGTCCGACAAGCCCTGTGCCGGCGCGATATACGAAGCGTCGTCCGGCGCGCCCTCGGGATCGTCCGCCGGGTGGGCCGACAACGCGGAGCTGTCGACGGTGACGAACCGGCGGATCACATCGGAGAAACGGTCCAGCGGATGGCCGGACAGGTAGAATCCGAGCATCTCCTTTTCCATGCCCAGGCGCATCTCCGCCCCGAATTCCGGGATCTCGGGATACGCGGGTTCCATATCGGCCAGCTCCTGGGACTCTGGTGTGTCGCAGGTCTCGAACAGGGACATCTGCCCTTCGATCTGGGTGCGGCGCAGATTCGCTTCCTGCGCGAAGCACATGTCGATGACGGAGACCATGCGAGACCGCGCGATGCCGAACGTGTCGCAGGCACCGGCCTTGACCAGGCTTTCGACGGCCTTCCGGTTCATCCCCGTCGAGGACATGCGCCGCAGGAACGCCCCGAAGGAAACGAACGGCCCGTTGGAGCCGCGGTCCGTGATCAGGTCCGCGACGACGCCGGTACCGACGTTCTTGACCGCGGCCAGCGAGAACCGGATCTTTCCGCCTTCGGTCGTGAACTTGACGCCGCTCCGGTTGACATCCGGGGGCAGCACATCGATGCCCATGCGCTTTGCCGTCCGGATATAGTGGGCGGCCTGCTTGGCACCGCCGCCGATGAAACTGTTGAGCATGGCGGCCATGAACTCGACCGGGTAATGCAGCTTCAGCCAGCCGGTCGTGTAGGCCACGACGGCGTAGGCGGCCGCATGGGACTTGGTGAAGGCATAACCGGCGAACGCCATGAGGTCGTCGACGATCTTTGTCGCCGTCTGCACCGGCACGCCCCGCGCGATCGCGCCGGGGACGGGATTCCCTTTCTCGTCCACGCCGCCGTACAGGAAGATGTTGCGGTACTTGGCCATCTCTTCGGGTTTCTTTTTCGCCATCGCGCGGCGCACATTGTCCGACTGTCCCATCGAGAACCCAGCGAGATCGCGCACGATCCGCATGACCTGCTCCTGGTAGATGACACATCCGTATGTGACGTCGAGGATGGGTTCGAGCAGCGGGTGGTCGTACCGGATCTGCCCCGAGTCATGGCGCGCGGCGACATACCGGGGGATCTGCTCCATCGGGCCGGGCCGATACAGGGATACGCCGGCGATGACGTCCTCAAGCGTGGCCGGCCGGAGTTCCTGAATGAACGAGGTCATGCCGGGACTTTCCAGTTGGAAAATCGCCTCGGTACGGCCTTCACTGATCATCCGGTACACTTCCGTGTCATCCATCGGCAGACGGTCGTAGTCGATCCGGACGCCATGGTTCTCCATCACCATCTCGGCCGTGTCGCGCATGACCGTCAGTGTTCGCAGCCCCAGGAAGTCGATCTTGAGCAGACCGATCAGCTCGACATTGTTTTTAGCGTACTGGACCACCACCGCTTCGTCGTTCCGGGACAACGGCGCCGTCTGGATGAGCGGGTCGGCGGCGATCACCACCGCGGCGGCATGGGTCGACGCGTGGCGCGGCAGCCCTTCGAGACGCATGGCGACGTCGATGATCTCGCGCGCCTGGGGATCGCGGTCGTAGGCGGCCTTGAATTCCTGTGAGCGCTCCAGGGCCTTGGTCAATGTGATGTCCAGTTCGGTTGGGATGCATTTGGCGAGCGCCCGCGCCGTGTCGTAGGGATAGTTGAGCGCGCGGGCGACATCGTTGACGACGGCCCGGGCGGCCAACGTCCCGAACGTGATCACCTGCGCGACATGGTCGGCGCCGTATTTCGCCGTCACGTAGTCGATGACCTCCTGGCGGCGCTCGTAGCAGAAATCGATGTCGAAGTCCGGCATGCTGACCCGGTCGGGGTTCAGGAAGCGCTCGAAAATCAATTCGTACTTCAACGGGTCGATGTTGGTGATCGTCAGGCAGTAGGCGGCCAGCGACCCGGTGCCGGACCCGCGGCCCGGACCGACCATGATGCCCTGCTGGTGGGCGAAATGGATGAAATCCCACACGATGAGGTAGTAGTCCGTGAACCCCATGCTGTCGATGACCTGGAGCTCCATATCCAGCCGGTCCCGGTACAGCTGTTCCGGGTAGGGCGCATCGACGGCCAGGCGCCGGGCAAGGCCCTGTTCGCACAGATTCCTCAGGAACACCCGGTTTTCGGAACCGTCCGGCGTGTCGAACCGGGGAAGAAGCGTTTTGCCGAATGTCATCACGACATTGCAGCGCGCGGCGATCCGGACCGTGTTTTCCAGTGCCTGAGGAATCCCGGCGAACGCGGCCCCCATCTCTTCGGGGGACTTGACGTAGAACTCCTCGGTTTGAAGCCGCATCCGGTCCTCGTCGATCATGCGCTTGCCGGTCTGTACGCACAGCAGGACCTCGTGGGCATGCGCGTCGGTCTTGTTCATATAGTGGCAGTCGTTCGTCGCGGCCAGCGGGATGCCGGTACGTCCGGACAGCGCGATCAGCGCGGCGTTGACCCGGTTCTGGTCGGGTATGCCGTTGCTTTGCACCTCGAGGAAGAAATTGTCCGGACCGAACCATTCGCGGTAGCGGAGCGCGGCCGCCTCCGCGCCCGCCGTGTCGCCGCGCAGCAGCAGCTGGGGGATCTCCCCGCCCAGGCACGCGCTCAGCGCGATGAGGCCGCCCGCGTGCTTCCGCAGCAGCTCATGGTCGACGCGGGGACGGTAGTAAAATCCTTCGATGAAGCCCGTGGAGACGAGCAGCATGAGATTTTTGAGCCCTTCGTCGTTTTCCGCGAGGAGCACGAGGTGTGCCGGCTCCTTGTCGGTTCCGGCCTGCTTGTCCAGACGGGAGCGCGGGGCGACATAGACTTCGCAGCCGATGATCGGCTTGATTCCCGCGGCGATGCAGGCACGATAGAAATCGATGACGCCGTACATGGTTCCATGGTCGGTGATGGCGCAGGAATCCATCCCGAGTTCCTTCAGGCGGGCGGGCAGTTCGCGGATACGGATCGCCCCGTCAAGCAGGCTGTATTCCGTGTGGAGATGCAGGTGGGTAAATGAACTCATGGCGAAAGAATCTCCTCCATATAGGACCGGAGGGACTTCAAGATCGCCCCCAGCCTGCGTTCGCAGGTTTCGGGGCTGATGTCGTAGGCGCCGGCGTAGATTTTGATCTTGGGTTCCGTACCGGACGGACGGACGCAGAACCAGTCCAGGCCATCCATTTCGTATAGCAGCACATCGGAGGACGGCAGGTCCAGCCGGCGTTCCGTTCCGCTCCTGCAGTCCGTCTCGACCGAGGTCAGATAATCCTTTATGCGAAGGACGGGCAGATCGGCCGGCAGTTCCTGCTTTTTCAACCGGAGGCGCTCCATGCCGGAACGGATGCGCTCCAGACCTTCGCGGGAGGCCAGCGAGACCGAGAGGGTCTGCTCCGAGGCATAGCCGAACCGGCGGAAAAGGTCCTGGAGGAGATCGGACAGCGTCATGCCGCGGTCACGCGCGGACGCGGCCATTTCGGCGGCGAGCATGGACGCCACCACGGCGTCCTTGTCCCGCACATCGGTGCCGGCCAGGTATCCGAAGCTTTCCTCGAAACCGAACTGGAAGTGCATGTCGCCGTTCTCGTCATGCTCCTTGATCAGCTCGCCGATGAACTTGAAACCGGTCAGGCATTCCATCAGGGTCACGCCGTAATGCGCGGCGATCCGGCGCGCCAGCTTCGTCGAGACGATGGTGGTCACACAGAAGGAACCGTCGGGCAGGATGCCCGCGTCCTGTTTGGCGGACAGGATGTAGTCCATGAGCAGCAAACCGATCTGGTTGCCTGTGAGCACCTGAAATCCGCCGCCGGCTTCGCGGAGGGCGATTCCCATGCGATCGGCGTCGGGATCGGTCGCGATCACGAGGTCGGCCTGCTCCCGGTCCGCCAGCGCGATGGCCAGCGCAAGAGCCGAACGCTCTTCGGGATTGGGGGACCGGACCGTGGAAAAATCGGGATCCGGGAGTTCCTGCTCCGGCACGACCAGGACGTTCTCGAATCCGGACTCCCGCAGGATCCGCCGTACCGGGATGTTGCCCGTACCGTGCAGCGGCGTGTAGACGATTTTCATGTCGCGATTCCGCGCGACCGAGCCGCGATTGATCGCCAAACCATTGAGCATCTCCATATAAGAGTCGTCCAGTTCGATTCCCATCATGACCAGACGTCCTGACGCCATGTGCTCCGCCTGGTTACCCCGTTGAATAGAGGACGGATCTTCGATTTCGTCCATGCGTGCCGCGATCGCCGCCGCGGTTTCCGGCGGGCATTGACCCCCGTCGGGGCCGTACGCCTTGAACCCGTTGTACTCCGCAGGGTTGTGGCTGGCCGTGATCATCACGCCGCCGGCGGCGTGGAAGTGGCGGATGGCGTACGACAGGAGCGGAACCGGACGGATCGTGTCCGACAGGCGGGCACGCACACCGTGTGCCGCAAAGACGCAGGACGCGACCCTCGCGAACTCGTCGGAAAACCGTCGGGAATCATAGGAGACCACAACTCCGGCCTCCATCGCTTCCGGACCGCGCGCCGCGATGTCCCGGGCGAAACCGGCCGCGGCCATGGCGACCGTGTAGACATTCATGCGATTGGTGCCCGCGCCGATGATCCCGCGCAGACCGGCGGTCCCGAACTCCAGGTTGCGGTAGAAACGCTCCTCGATCTCTGCGTGATTCTCTCCGATCGCGAGCAGTTCGTCCCGTGTCGACGGATCGAAGCCGGGATTGGTGGTCCATATCCTGTACCGTTCCCGTGCATCCATACGTCAAACCTCCGGAAATTCATGATGTTTTTTCTCTTTGAATTATACCATTTGAGCGGATCGGACAGCCGTATGCAAGCCGTCGGCGACAAGCGGACGGGCTTTTCGCGGGAAAGTCCCGGACTATTCGGACAACCGTCCCCGGATTGCGATCGCAAGGTCGCGAAGTCGGGCGGCCTCTTCGAATTCGAGTTTCTTCGATGCTTCCTTCATCTCGCGGTCGATCCGGGGCAGCAGCTTCTCCAGCTCCGTGCGGCTCATCGCGCTGAACTCATAGGAGGCGGCGTCTTCCGCCACTTTCACCTTGAGTTCCACACCTGCCTCTTCCGCCGCGGTTTCCAGCGTCTCCAGCACGTCGCGGACGTCTTTGCGGACACTTACCGGCGTGATTCCATGTTCCGTGTTGTAGGCTTCCTGGATCGCACGGCGCCGGTTAGTCTCGGAAACGGCGGTCAGCATGGACGGGGTGACATCGTCCGCGTACATGACGACCCGTCCGTTGATGTTGCGGGCGGCGCGTCCGATGATCTGGATCAGCGATGTCGCCGAACGCAGGAACCCCTCTTTGTCCGCATCCAGGATGGCGATCAGCGAAACCTCCGGCAGGTCCAGGCCTTCGCGCAGCAGGTTGATGCCGACCAGCACGTCGAAATCGCCGTTTCGGAGATCGCGGAGGATCTGCATCCGTTTCATGATTTCGACATCCGAATGCAGATACTGCACCCGCAGCTTTTCTTCCTTGAAGAACAGGGTGAGGTCTTCGGCCATCTTTTTGGTCAGGGTCAGGACGAGCGCCCGTTCGCCGCGCCGGACGGTTTTCTGGATCTCTTCCATCAGATCCTCGATCTGGCCGTCAACCGGGCGGATATACAGCGCGGGATCGATCAGTCCGGTCGGGCGGATGATCTGCTCGACGGTCTGCTCGGTGTGCGCCGCCTCGTAACGGGACGGCGTCGCGCTCACGAATATCGTCTGTCCCATGCGCTTCTCGAACTCCTCGAACCGGAGCGGGCGGTTGTCGAACGCCGAAGGCAGCCGGAATCCGTAATCGACGAGCGTCTCCTTGCGGGCCCGGTCGCCGTTGTACATCGCGCCGATCTGGGGAATTGAGACATGGGATTCGTCGATGAACAGGAGGAAGTCCTTTTGAAAGAAGTCCATCAGCGTATAAGGCGGAGTTCCGGGCTCACGACCCGTCAGGTGGCGGGAGTAGTTCTCGATTCCCTTGCAGAAACCGGTTTCCTTGAGCAGTTCCAGATCATAGCGGGTGCGCTGCTCCAGCCGGTACGCCTCCAGCGGCTTGCCCAGGTCGCGGAGCGCCTCGAGTCGTTCCTCGAGCTCCTGCTCGATGGTGACCAGCGCCCGCCGGACCTTGTCCTCGGTCGTGGCGTAGTGCGAAGCCGGAAAGATCGCGGTGTAGGTGCGCGACCCGATCACCCGGCTTGTCAGCCGGTCCAGGTCCAGGATCTTCTCGATCTCGTCGCCGAAAAAAACGACGCGGGTCAGAACATCCTCCGAGGA
This sequence comes from uncultured Oscillospiraceae bacterium, assembly GCA_964572095.1. Taxonomy (GTDB): domain Bacteria; phylum Bacillota; class Clostridia; order Saccharofermentanales; family UBA5734; genus JAAYKS01. The sequence goes on along the minus strand of CAZNGQ010000047.1, from coordinate 330 downwards.
GGACGGATAGATGTCCAGTGTATCGCCCCGGACGCGGAAACTGCCGCGCTTCAACTCGAAATCGTTGCGGTTGTACTGGATGTCGATCAGCTCCCGGATGACCTGGTCGCGGTCCTTGCGCATGCCCGGGCGCAGCGAGACCATGAGCTCCCGGTAGTCTTCGGGATTGCCCAGGCCATAGATGCAGGAGACGCTGGCCACGACGATGACGTCCCTGCGTTCCAGCAGGGACGACGTCGCGGAATGGCGCATGCGGTCGATCTCTTCGTTGATCGCGGAGTCCTTGTCGATATAGGTGTCCGTGGAGGGAATGTATGCTTCCGGTTGGTA
>CAZNGQ010000046.1:1170-14830 GCA_964572095.1 uncultured Oscillospiraceae bacterium | reverse complement strand
CGACAGTTGTCTCTGGGTGTTGATGGCCATCATGTTGTTGTTGATACGCATGGGGTCTTTCCTCCTTGAATGTGTTGTCGGGCATCCATGCCCTTTCCTGTGGCGATCTGGTGATGTTGAGCTTGCCGGGATCCGGCTTGCGGCGCCTTTTCAATCCGGTTCCCGGAAGGCTCTCATGAATGTATATCGGCCGGGATCGTGTCGCCTTTAGCCCTTTTTACATAAAAAGAGCCCGCTCCTTTGCAGGATCGGGCGGGGTGGCCATATAAAGCGAAACCGCGTTGGAACAGGCTCAGGGGGAGATCGGCTCCGTGATCGGCGACTCGGTTTTCCGGCCGTCGGACGGCGCATTGTCCGGTGTCATCATGGATTGCAGGAAGGCGAGGCTCGTCTGGTTGGCTTCGCGATTGAACGCGCGAACCTCGGCAAGCAGTTCGGCCCTCAGGATCTTGAGCGAATGAGGCGCCTCGATGCCGAGCCGGACCCGCTCCCCCTCGATCTCGAGGACGGTGATCCGGACGTCTTCGCCCAGCAGGATGGCTTCATTGATCCGGCGAGTCAATACCAGCATGTTCGGCCTCCTTGCGCATCTGGCGGCTGATGGCCTCGAAAATCGGATAGCGGACGGGGTATTCCCCGTTCTCGATCAACGCCTGCCTGCCAACATTCCCGGCGATGTTGATCAGGATGGGTGCGGCCAGATTGGCGGTCATCCGGGTCACGACCGGAGGAATGACGGCCACGACCAGCACCAGCAGGTCTTCCTCCCGAACCAGACGGAGTTCTTCGTACAATCCGTCATCCACGGTCGGCGAATAGTTCTTGTCGATCTCGAACGGGCTGATGACAGGAATCGATACGTCCTCATCGACAGACTGCAGCCAGAGAAACGGCTTGGTCTGATCCAATATAATGATAACAAACTTCGTCAGATTCTCAAAGCCCGGAATCCCTTCGGCAAATGTGATGATCTTGTCTTCGCTGATCTCCAATGTCCCGAATACAGTGGTTTGAATACGCATCGTCAGTCTCCTGTCTTCATGCCGTGCTTTCCTGCATGGCAACGGTTCGCTCTTCTTTTTATACGATCCACCGGATGGGTCCGGTCTGCTTCATGTTCAGGGTCCTGCCCGCCGGCACGGCCTCGATTTCGACGGAAGGCCGCTGCACCACCTGGATATCGATGCTGGCCGGGGTAACGTCATATCGAACCGCATCCGGCGCATTCCAATCGATCGTCACATCCGATGGTTCCCATTCCACTTCCATCCGGCCGGGATCCCACTCGACGACCGGTTTTGCCAGGGCGGCGACGTTGATGCCCACCGTGCGGACCGCACGATCCGCCACGACTGCCGCAATGTTCTGATGCCGGTCGTAGATCCGCATCAGCCGGTCCCCCTCCCGCGCGATCCTACCGATCCCCTGCAAGGTCGAGGCTTTCGCTTCCTGCGCGCAGGACCGGAGCCAGTCCATGACAGGCTGGTTGTTCAACTGTGCCTCCGACGCGCTCCGGTCGACGGTGAACCGCGGGATCCTGCTGTCGATCCGCATGCGGGCCGGCCGCACCTGTGTGCGGAACGTCGCGGTTTGCTGCCGGATCCGGACATCCGCGTCCCGGGAGCGGATCGAGAGGACCGGTTTCTGTGTCGTGATATCAAGCTGTACCGTTTTCACATCGGATCCCCCCTTTGGTCGGCAGGTTTCGGGCATCGGACAGTCAATGTCAGTTCAGGAAGTCGATCAGTGAAGGCTGGATGATCTTGGATCCCACCGAGAGCGCGGCCATATAAACCGATTCCGCGTTCTTGTACTGCATGATGACTTCCGCGGTGTCGATGGACTCGATGTCGGACTTGACCGTCTGGTAGTTGATGTCGTCGAGTTCATATCGATTCGAGACGAAATCCAGGCGGTTCATCTGCCCGCCGATATCCGCCACGACGGACAGGATCTCGTCCTGTTTGCCGCTGAGTTCCCCGGCGGACTCCGCGATACCCGCGGTATCCCCCGCGCGAAGACGGGCGATCAGGGTGTCGAAGACCGCAATCAGGTTTCCGGCGCCTGTCCCCATCACTTCGATGCCGGTCAAGGCGACCTTCATGCGCCTGCCCGTTCCGATCTCGAATTCCATGACCTGAGACTTCTGCGCGTCGATGTCCGCCTGCGGAGCCGTCGCAAGGTCGATTCCGTTGTACAGCACCGTCCCGCCGGTTTTGGTGAACGGGGGCGTCGTCGTGTTGTAGCCGCCGAAGATGTATTTGTCGCCAAACGATGAGTTCCCGGTCTGGAACACATGATCACGAAGCTGCTCCATATAATTGGCGACCGAGTTGCGGTCAACCTGGTCCTCCGTGTCGTTCGCCGCTTCCAGCGCCTGTTCATAGGCGCTCTTCAGGACTTCGTTGATATCCATCAGTGAAGTCTCGCTTTGGGTCAGCCAGGACTGCGCATCCGCGACGTTCTTCTGGAATTGTTCAAGCCGGTCGATTTTTTTACGGACGGCAAGGGTGTTGATCGTTCCGACCGGATCATCCGAGAGCCGTGTGATCCGGCGGTTGGACGAGAGCTGGTTCTGGTAGACGCTCATTTTTGTGAGGTTCCGGTTCAGGTTGGCCAGGAAGTTGCCGGTCAGCATGGAATTCGTTATGCGCATATTCGTCTCCTGTCAGTCATGGACGGTCAGCGGCCGACCAGCCCGGTACGGTTGATCAGGATATCCAGGTTTTCGTCGATGGCGGTGATCAGCCGGGCTGCCGCGGCGTAACTGTGCTGGTACTTGATCAGGTTGGTCGCCTCTTCGTCCAGGGACACCGCGGATACGGACTGGCGCTGCTGGCTCAGGCTGGACAGCAAGGCCTCCTCGCCGGACAACCGGGTCGATGCGTGGGCGGTCTCCACGGCGATTTCACCGACGAGGCTGTCGAGAAAGCCGTTGAAGCTGCCGATTCCCGCAATGCCGGAACTGTCAAAGAGCATGCCCATGTCCAGCGCGTTCCCGTTGTTTCCGCGCAGCGTGCTGTCGGTGATCTGGACGGACGACGCGGCGATCTGGTAGACATCCTGGACAATGGCGGGATTGACGGTGATGTTGGCGGCCGTGAATGTCGATGAACCGTCCGATGTCGTGAAAAACGGGATTCCGGTATTGGACACGTTTCCGTTGGAATCGGCCGGGAGCGACCATCCCGCTTCATGCGCGGCATTGAACGATTCGGCGATTCCGCGCGCAAGGCGGTTGAGTTGTTCATTCAGGTACGGCATTCCTACCCGATCCGATGTCGCGCCGTCGCGAAGGTCCACCAGGGCTTTCAGGCTGCCGCCGCCGATGTCGACATTCGTTCCGGTGTCCGCCCAGACGACCGCATGAAGCGAATCGGCGACTCCGGTCAGCGGATTGTCGATCGTGGCGACGGCTTGAAGTGCGCGTACGGTATCATGGTCGATCAGGGTTTCGCCGCCTATTTTGACCTGAAGCTCGCCGTCCGTGTTTTCCGATGCACTGAAACCTGTCATGGAGGACAGGTCGTCCAGCAGGGTGTTTCGTTTGTCCCGGAGGTCGTTGGCGGTCTGGCCGGTCAATTCGTATTTCTCGATCTGTCCGTTGAGTTCGGCGATTGTACTGGCGATATCGTTGATCTGTCCGATCGTCACGACGATCGCCTGGTCCTGGTCACCCTGCTTTTCCGCCAGCTGGGAGGAGAAGTTGCTGAAAATGTCGGCCAGGTTGGACGCGGTCTGCAGCAGGTTCGTCCGATATTCCTTGTTGACCGGGTTTTTGGACACTTCCTGCAGACTGTTGGAAAACTGTTTCAACGCTTCGGACAGCCCTGTGCCCGAAAGCTCGTCGAACAGCCCTTCGACATAAGCCAGGTGATCGGCCCGGGTGCTCCATTCGGCGGTCCTGGTGTTCTCATTGCGGAATTGACGGTCCAGAAACGGGCTTCGGATCTGGTCGACCGTACGAATCGTGACGCCGCCTCCGGTCTGTCCCTGTCCCAGGGAGTAGAACCGGCTGCTGCCGGAAGCCGGTTCTACGGACGAGGTCAACAGGCGCTGGCGCGTATACCCGGTGGTATCCGCGTTTGCGATGTTGTGCCCGGTGACATCGATCGCCTTCTGGCTGACCATCAGGGCAGACCGGGCTACATTAAGTCCGTAGAATGTGCTCATACGCCACCTGTTCTTTCAGCGCTTGCCGTTTCCGGACTCAAAGGGTCCTGTCCAGCAGGTTGGTCTGCTGTGAAACCCTGGCGCGCGCGCCGCCGTCCGGATTGTAAGTGAAATCCCGCCGGGTGTTCGTCACTTCGTCAACCACCTGCTGGATATAGTCAAGCTGGATCGACAGCAGTCGGGAGTTCACATCGTTGACTCGGGTGATTTCGTCCAGCGTGACAAGGAACGAGGACTGAAGCTTCTCGATCCGGTCCTTCCGCTGGTCGTCCATTCCCGGCCACGTGCCCAGCGTAAGCTGTTCGATCGGGATGCCGCTCTGGTCGGCGACTTCCTCGGCGATCATGCGGCGGTCGTTTTCCAGGTCGCCCGCATGAAGCAGGAGCAACTCCTCCGCGCCGACCACCAGATCGAGCTCGGCCACATCTCCCCGGTCGATGGCCGACTTCTTGCGCAAGGACAGTTTCAACAGTTCTTCATAGGTGTCTTTCATCATGACGATCCGGTCGATCATCCGGTCCAAAGCTTCTTGCATGTCGTGATCTCCTGGTGCCACTGCGTCATGAACGCTCGGAAAGCGGTTACTCGCCAAGGCCCATCATCTTCTCGGCGATTTTGTCTACATCGATGGTATAGGAACCGGACGCGATGCGGTTCATGACCGCATGGACACGGGTATCGGACACGTCCTCGCTGTCCATCGCGGCCTTGACCATCTTTGCATAGGTCTGCGCGCGGTCGGACAGCTCGACCTTGTCTTCCGTGCTCAAGCCAGGCTGCGCTGAGGTTTTCTGGCGGATGGCGTTATCGTACCGTGCGATGGCCGATGCGGATACGGATGGATTGATTCTCATACACTTCTCCTTGTGGATTCATGCCTTCCGTCGGGAACGGGCGGCGGTGGAGAGGTTACTGCTGCTTCGTGCGGGACTTTATGTGCATTCCGTTGTAGGTCTCTTCCAGTGCGGAGACCGTTGACGGGTCGGGTGCGGATTTGCCCTCCTGTATTTCCTTGGTGAGGAATTCCGCACGGAGGCCGCCAACGCATTTATTGCAGAATCGTCCTTCCGAGATGTAGGTGCCGCAGCGCTCGCATCGCAGGATTTCGCCCGGCGTGCCGAAGGAAAGCCTGCCCTCCTTCACCAGGAAGAGAATGGATTTTTCCGGAACCCCGGTCTCTGCGGCGGCCTGCGCGATCGTGGTCCCGCGATGCTCCCCGATGAAGTCGCGGATCGACTTGAACTCCGACTCGATCAGCTCCAGGCAATCTGCGCAGAAGGGACTTCGGACCATGCGAAACAGTTTGGCGCATCTCTGACAGGTATGTACATTCAAGTTCAAGGCCATTCCTTACCTCCGGATATCGTTTTCCACCGAGCTCATGGCATCGGATGTCGTGATCGCCCGTCCCAGGAAGGCGAAGGCGCGCTGTGCGGTCATCATTTTGGTCATCTCGTCCGCGAGGTCGACATTGGATCCTTCGACAACCCCCTGTGTAACCTTCGCTCCCGCCGTCGCGGGCACGGGATCCCCGGAGGCTCCGGTCGCCCTCCACAGCAGCGAACCGACCGGCTCAAGAGCGGAGGGGTTGGCAAACGACCGGATCCCGAGATCGGCGACGTAGACCCCGTCACAGGTGAGGCGCCCGGATTCGCCTGCTTCGATGTTCTCAAGCGATGAGGAGGAGGAGATCCTGCGTCCCTGGTCGTCGAGGACGAACCGCCCGTCGGTTGTCGTCAGGTAATTCCTTCCGTCCACGCTGGCATTGGAGAATTTGCCGTTCCGTGTATACATGGTTTCCCCATCGGCGCCCTCTACACAAAAGTACCCGTCGTTTCCGACCGCAAAGTCAAGAGAGACGCCCGTCTGGACCAGGGGTCCGGCATTCATCAACAGGGTCCTGGCCGCCGCGATGGCGCCGGATCCACGCTGCAGATCGCCGGTCTGCCCGTCCGCGGGCAACGCGGGGTTCTGCATCGCGCTGTAGACCGCTTCCTGAAAGTCGATGCGGCTGCGCCTGTACCCGTCCGTGTTGACGTTCGCGATGTTGTTGGCGATGGTGTCGATGTTGAGCTGCTGTGCCTTGAGGCCGGCAGCCGCGGTGAACAGGGACTGTGCCATGGCTTGCTCCTCCTTACAGGCGTCCGATTTCGCTGACGGACTTGCCCAGCTTTTCGTCCATCATCCGGACGATGCGCTGGTTGAGTTCGTGGTTTCGGGATATTTCAATCATGTCTACCATCTGGCTGGCCATATCGACATTGGAGCTCTCGAGTGTGCCCTGCCGGACCCGGGTCCCGGCATCCGCCAGGGGTGTTCCGCCGAACGCCGCGTACAGGCCGTTGCCTTCCTTACGCAGCACGCCGGTATCCGCGAAGGATACCAGCCTGAGCCGGTCGCTTCCCGCCGCGGACTGCACGGTTCCGTCGCCACTGACCGAAAAGTCCTCGCCGGAGACCCGGATCGGCCCGTTTTGTCCAAGGACACGGTTCCCGTTCAGCGTCGTCAGTTCCCCCGAAGCGGAAACCTGAAACTGGCCGGAACGGGTATATCGTTCCCCCTCCGGAGTCTCGACGGCAAAGAAGCCGGCACCCTCCAGGGCGAGGTCCGCCGTCCGTCCGGTTTCTTCCAGAACGCCCGATGCGAACGAAGTGGAAATCATGTCGACATGGATGCCCGTGTTCAGCAAGCCGACCTCGGACGGGGTCCCTACGATCGCCGGATCATTCAGCCGATCGACCATCATGTCCGCAAAAGACCGCGTCAGGAGGGTGTCTTCCTTGTAGCCCGCGGTCGTCGCATTGGCCAGGTTGTTTGTCACAACGTCCATGCGCTTGCGTTGCGAAACCATTGCGGTTGTTGCGATATAGAGTCCTCGGTTCATTGCGCCCTCCCACATGGTGAAACCATGCTTCATATTAGAAAATCGACTATTGCGGAAGAACCTTTAGTGGTTCTTTACGATTTTCTTACGAATGTTCACGATCGATACTGGCGTGACAACCGGGCCCGCAGTTTCAGGATGGCCGCGGAATGGATCTGGGAAATCCGGGATTCCGTCAGGCTGAGCACCTTGCCGATCTCCCGGAGCGTGAGCTCGTCGAAATAGTACAGACTGAGCACCATCTGCTCCCGCTCGGTCAGACGGCCGATTTCTTTCGCCAGAATCTCCTTGAATTCGTTTTTTTCCAGGTCGGAGACGATCTGGTTGTCCGACATCAGGGTGTCGTCTTCCACCGGCGTTTCCGTAAGGAGTTCGTCCAGATACATCAAGTTGAGGAAATGCGAGTCGCTGAGTGTCTGGCGCATGTCTTCGAGATCCATGCCCAGTTCCGCGGCGACATCGGCGTCCGACGCGGGGCCGCCGTTGCGCTGCGCGACCCGGTCATAGGCCGCCTCCATCTGTTTGATCCGGGTCCGGACATGGACCGGAGCCCAGTCCTGGCGCCGCATGTAGTCGATGATCTCGCCCCGGATCCGGATCTGGGCATACGTCTCGAAACGGACGCTTCGGGTCGGATCGAACCGTTCGATCGCATCCATCATGCCGAGGACACCACAGCTTACCAGATCGTCGTAATCGACGTAGGGGCGGCTGGAGGCGAACAGGCGGCCGACGACCCGCTTGACCAGCGGGATATAGTGGACCAGCAGTTCGTTCCGGATCTCGCCGTCCCGTTTTTCGGCATAGCGAGCCCACAGCCTTGCGATCCGGTCGTCGACGGCGACGACCGCGGGTTCCGGCTCCAGCCGGCAGGTTGTTCCCAGGTTGTCCATTTGTACACCCGCTTTCATCATATGGTGGCACTCACCATGCGATCGGCCTGCAGCTCGACCGCGGCATCGACTTCGTTATAGGAAAGCACCGTCAGATCCGGGGCGAGCTGATCGGCGATTTTTTTAAAATGCGGGCGGACAGCAGGTGAAGTGAGGATGATGGGGGTGACTCCGAGCGCCATGGTGTCTTCGACGGCGGTCTGGAGGCTTCTCATGACCTGCTGGATCTGGTCCGGGGCAAGGGCGACAAACGATCCCTGCTCCGTTTGGCGCAGGCGTTCGAGAATCAGCTGCTCGAGCTGGGGATCCAGCGTGATCACCCGCGCCTTGCCGCCGGGGATGAATTTGCGTGTGATGGAGCGTTTGAGCTTCTGCCGGACGAACTCGACCAGGGAATCCGGATTGCGCGTGACCGGCGCATAATCCGACATGGTCTCGACAATCGTTGTCAGGTCGCGGATCGCGATGGATTCGCGCAGCAGCCCGGCAAGGATCTTCTGCAGGTCACCCAGGGAGTACATCTTGGGGAACACTTCTTCCACCAGGGTGGACTGGGTTTCGCGCAGATGTTCGACCAGAACCTGCACCTGCTGGCGGTCCAGCAGCTCGTGGGCATGCCGGCGGAGGATCTCGGACAGGTGGGTGGCGATGACCGAGGACGGATCGACGATGGTGAATCCGTGGGTTTCGGCTTTCTCCCGTTCCCCTTTTGTGATCCAGAGCGCCGGCAGTCCGAAAGACGGCTCGACGGTGGCGATGCCCTTGACTCCATGGTTGGCGCCGTCCGGACTCATGGCGAGCAGGCACTCGGCCAGCACTTCTCCCCTGGCCACCTCGTCTCCGCGGATCTTGACCACATATTCGTTCGTCTTGAGAAGGACGTTGTCGCGGAGGCGGATGCCGGGGATGACAAGCCCGAGATCCACCACACACTGGCGCCGGATCAGCACGATCCGGTCGGAAAGGTCCCCGCCCTGCGCCGCGTCGGCCAGGGAGATCAGGCCATAGCCGAACTCCAGCTCGATCGGGTCGATGGACAGCAGACCGACGACATTCTCCGGCTTGTTCGATTCGCCGGCGGATGATTCGGCCATCCCTCCGGCGGTCGTCTCCATCTCGGTGGCACGCGCCGCTTTTCGGCGGAGCAGTGCGCCAAGCGTCGCGAGAATGACAGCGAGCATCAAAATGGGGATCTTGGGCAGCCCGGGAATCAGGCCCAGCATGAATATCATGCCGGCGGCGATCATCAGGACGGCCGGCTGAGCCGAAAACTGCGTGCTGATGTCATGCCCGAGGTTGTTGTCGGAAGCGGCGCGGGTGACGATGATGCCCGTCGCGGTCGATACCAGAAGCGCGGGCAGCTGGGTGACCAGTCCATCGCCGACCGTGGAGAGTGTATAGATCTGAATGGCTTCCGAAAAGGACTTTCCGTCGGAGACCACGCCGATGATCAGTCCGCCGACGATGTTGATCAGGACAACCAGGATGCTGACGATCGCATCGCCTTTGACGAATTTGCTGGCACCGTCCATGGCGCCGTAGAAGTCGGCCTCGTGCTGGATTTTTGCCCGGCGCAGTCTGGCCTGCTGCTCGTTGATGAGGCCCGCGTTGAGGTCCGCGTCGATGGCCATCTGTTTGCCCGGCATGGCGTCGAGCGTGAATCGGGCGGAGACTTCCGCGACGCGCACGGAACCTTTTGTGATGACGACGAACTGGATGACAACGATGATGGCGAAGATGACGACACCGACGGCGAGATTGCCACCGATGACAAATCCTCCGAACGTCCGGATCACCGCGCCGGCATCCCCGCCGTTGCCGAGGATGAGCCGGGTCGAGGAGATGTTGAGCGAGAGCCGGAACAGCGTCATGATCAGCAGGAGCGTCGGGAACACCGACATTTCGAGAACTTCCTTCGAAAACATCGTCAGCAGGAGCACGATTACGGACAGGCTGATGCTGATGATCAGCAGAAAGTCGAGCAACACCGTGTTGAGCGGCACCACGATCAGGATGATGATCAGGAATACGACTGCTGCAATCGCTACATCGGTGGCTTTCATGACAGGACCCCTTTCTTCAGGCGGGCGACATAGGCCAGCACCTCGGCAACCGCCTGGTACAGATTGGTCGGTATCATTCCGCCGATTTCGCAGGAGGCATACAAGGCGCGGGCCAGCGGACGGTTTTCCACCATGGCGATCTTGTTCTCCTTCGCGATTTCTTTGATGCGGAGTGCGATGTTTCCCCTGCCCTTGGCCAGGACAACCGGCGCGGCTTCCTTGCGGGCGTCGTACCGCATCGCGATGGCATAATGCGTCGGGTTGGTCACGACGACGTCCGCCTTCGGAATGTCGCTCATCATGCGGCTTCTCGCCATCTGCTGCTGGATCTGGCGGATCCTCCCCTTCGTCTGGGGATTGCCTTCCGTCAGTTTATATTCCTGCTTGACCTCCTCTTTGGTCATCCGGAGGTCTTTCTCATGGCGCCACCACTGGTAGACAAAGTCGATCACCGATACGCCCAGCAGGATGAGCCCGCAACGGAACGCCAGACCGACGATCCGGTCGAAGACCGTCTGGATCCCCATCGGGAGGGACAGCGCTGTCAGGGCCGGCATTTGCCGCATCCCGTTCATGAACTCGCCGTATATGGCGGAGATGACCACAGTGATCTTGGCGATCGACTTGACCGTCTCCATCGCCGACCGCATGGAAAACAGACGTTTAAATCCGTTCAACGGATTGATCCGGTCAAATTTGACGGTGAGGGTCTTGCCTGTGACGAGAAAACGGGTCTGGACGACGTTGATGAGGACGGCGGCCCCCGCCGCAAACAGGAAGAACGGCAGGACGACGCCCAATCCCGCCTTGAGGGCCACGACATAATACCCCTGCAGATCCGTGACGGTGATGGTTTCGGTCCGGGGCGAAAGACCGGGCAGAAGGACGTGGAAAAGGGACTGCATGTTTTTCCCCATGGACGGGCCGACGATCCGAAGGATGCCGAACATGCCGAGCAGGCTGATCGCCGTCGTCAGGTCGTGACTCATGAAGACATTGCCGCGCTCGCGCTCGTCTCTCCGCTTCTTTGGGGTGGCCTTCTCGGTCTTTTCTCCACTGGAGCCCGCGCTCATGCGACCACCCCCAATGACTGCAGCATTTTCTCCGAAGCCGCGAACATGTCCTCAAACACCCGGTCGCAGAATCCTGTATACAGGGGTTGCATAAGGAAAAGCATTCCCAGCCCGATGATGATCTTGAGCGGGATTCCGACCATATAGGCGTTCAATTGCGGCACGGCACGCATCAGGATGCCCATCGAGGTCTCGGTGAGCAGGGCTGCTCCGATCAGGGGGAGCATGAGACTCGCCGCGAGTCCGAATGCCAGATAGAATTGTTCGGCGGCCATCAAGGCGAGGTCACCGGAGAGGTGTACCCCTCCGACCGGAACGATGCGGAGGGACGCGAACATCAGCTGAAGCAGCTTGAGGTGGCCGTTGTTGATAAAGAAATACATCAGCATCGTGAAGTTGAGCAGCATGCCGGTCAGCGGCGTCTGCACCCGGGTTTGCGGGTCGAACACGCTGCCGACGCCGAGGCCCATGTTGACGTCGATGATCTGGCCGGCGATGTAGGTCGTACTGAAGAACACCAGGGTGGAGTAGCCCATCAGCAGCCCGACAAACAACTCCAGGACGACATCCAGCAGGAATGCGGCCGTAGGTCCGGCGGAGAAATCTTCGGAAGGCGGAAACGCGGTCGCCAGAAGGACCGTCATGACCAACGCAAGCCCCGCCTTGAACCGGGCGGGAACGTTCTTCTGCCCGAACACCGGTGACAGCAGGAACAGCCCGGTCATGCGGACAAGCAGGAGGAGGTGGTACGGCAGAACCTCCACATTCAAGACGGGCAAGGTTGTCATGTTCCATGCGTTCATTTCACGATCTCGCTCACCATGCCGTACAGTCCGGTCGTAAATTCAGTCAAGCGGGTCATCATCCATCCGCCAAGCAGGACAATGGCGAGAAGGATACCCAGGATCTTGGGAATGAAAACCAGCGTCTGTTCGTTGATCTGTGTCATCGCCTGGAAGATCGAGACGACCAGGCCGATAACCAGGCCGGCGAGCAGGGCCGGCGCGGAAACCTCGATGATGAGGAAGATGGCGTTCTGCATGATGCGGAGAATGTCCCCCTGCGACATGTACCGAACCCTTTCTGCGCGATGCGCTACGAGAAGCTGTCGAACAGCATCTTGATGACCAGGCTCCATCCGTCCACGAGCACAAACAGCAGGATTTTGAACGGAAGGGAGATCACCGTCGGAGGAAGCATCATCATGCCCATGGACATCAGCGTGCTTGCCACGATCATGTCGATGACGAGAAACGGAATGAAGATGAAAAAGCCGATCTGGACCGCTCTCTTGAGCTCGCTCGTCACGAAGGCCGGGATGAGCGTCCGGGTGGGAATGTCCTGTACGGACTCCACTTGCTCGATCCCCGCCATGTTCATGAACAGCTCGATGTCCTTGCGGTAGGTCTGGCGGAACATGAAGTCCCGGAGCGGCTCCATGGCTTTTTCGACGGCGACTTCCTGCGTGATCGTTCCCGCGACATACGGTTTGTAAGCATTCTCTCCGATATCATCTACAACAGGGGCCATGAAGAACAGTGTCAGCAGGAGCGAGAGCCCGATGATGACCTGATTCGGAGGGGTCTGCTGGAGACCCAGCGCATTGCGCACAAAAGACAGGACGATGACGATCCGGGTGAATCCGGTCATCATGATCAGGATGGACGGCGCCAGGGCCAGGACGGTCAGCATTACAAGGAGCTGGAGCCCCTCGCTCCGCTCGGCCGGGAGTTCGAGCACGGACGCGCTCACGCCGGCTTTCCCGGCCACAAGCAGCAGTCCTGCAGTCAGTATGGAGACAGCGGTCTTGATCCGGGCTGTTCGGGTCATTTACGGGAGTCCTTTCCATTTCCAGGCAGGGGGAACCCCGCCTTGCGAAGCATATCCGCGAATGTCGGCAGGATGGCGGTTGCCGGTCCGGCGCCGCCGGCTGTCGCATCGATCGGCACGTCCGCGGTTTCGGACAGAAATTCCGAGGAATCCAGCGCGGGCCCGATCTGGACCGACTGCCCCGCGATCCCGACCAGAAAAAACTGGCTGCCGGCCCGCACGATGGCGATCTGACGGTCTTTCCCGACCACAACGCGTTCCAGGACCTTAAGCCGGGTGGCCTTCCCCGTGCGGGCCATGCGCGCCGGCAGATACTTTGCCGCGGCATAGGCCAGGAAGAAAACACCGAGTGTGACCGCCAGCAGGAAAAGCACATTCAGGAAGTCTTTGATAGGATCACCTCCCGTTTCCGGTCAGCATGCGGCTCGGCGGTGTCAGGATCTCCGTGATCCGGATCCCGTAGCTTTCGTCGATCACGATCACTTCGCCCTTGGCGACCGGCTTCCCCTGCACAACGATATCCACGGGCTCGCCTGCCTGCTTGTCCAGCGTCAGGATGGATCCGGTATTGAGGTCGAGGATTTCCTGGATGGTCTTCTTGCATTGGCCGAGTTCAACGGAGATCTGCAGGGGTACATCCATGATCAGGCCGATCCCGAATTCCGCGGATTCCGCCAGTCTGGGCATCGGTTCGTCAAAGCTCTGTAACTGGATCGGCCTCGCATCGACTTGAGGCTCGGGCAT
>CAZNGQ010000046.1:0-1070 GCA_964572095.1 uncultured Oscillospiraceae bacterium | reverse complement strand
GAAGGGCTGCGGCGGCTGGTGCTGGACCGGAACCGTCGGGAACGACGGAGCCTGGGGAACAGGCGTCTGCACCGGGGCGGCCGCATCTGCGGATGACCCGGAATCCAGAACCCCGCTCACCAGCTGTTTGCCGAACCGGAGCGGCATCAGCTGCATGATGCTGCTGTCCATCAATCCCTCGATTTCCATCTTGAAACTGATCCGGATCAGCTCGGGCGCTTCGTTGTCGATCAGGCTGCGGATCTCCTGGTCCGCCAGTTCGACGATCATCGAATGCGGCGGGGAGATGTTCACCACGCGGGAAAACATGTCGGCCATGGAGGTCGCCATCCCGCCCATCATCTGGTTCATGGCTTCCGCGATCGCGCTGATATGGAGCTCCGAGAGGTCCTCTTCGCTGATGCTTCCCTCGCCGCCCATCATGATGTCGGTGATGATCTTGACATCGTCGATCTGCAGGATGAAAAGGGAGTGGCCAAGAAATCCCTCCGTGTACTCCACGTCGACGACAACATAGGGCTTGATGTGGTCTTCGGCAAGCTGTTCCAGCGTCGTGATCGTGACCTTGGGGGTCGTGATGACGACCTGCCGCCCCAGGATGGTATACAGCGCCGTAGCGGCCGCGCCCATGCTGATGTTGCCGATTTCACCGAGCGCGTCGATCTCGATTTCGCTCAGCGTATGGTTGGCGGACATCTGGGGCGCCGCCTTTGTCAAGGCGGTGTTCAGCATCTCGTCGATCTCCTGCTGCGATAGGGACATCGTGTTACTCATGACTGATTTCTCCCTCGTCGAAATGGATATCCGTGATCTGGATGGCGTACCGGTTGGATTTGGATCCGAGTGCGCCGAAAATTCTCGGGATGTGGCCGATGTCCACCTTGACCGGATCGCCCGGCTTGGTTTCCAGTTGGATGACATCTCCGACCTGCAGCCCGATGAGGTCGGAGACACGGATGGTCGTTTCGGACAGGATCGCCCGAAGCGGGATCGGCGTCGTGCGGATCATGTGCAGGATGGTGTCCTGGCTCGCGTCACTGGTCTTGCTGTCGAAATGCCCCGAAGCCAGC
>CAZNGQ010000045.1:0-14872 GCA_964572095.1 uncultured Oscillospiraceae bacterium | reverse complement strand
CCCAGGCTGCAAACGGTGCTCCGGACCCACAGATGGGCTCGCTCTCCTGCAACCGCGGCCATCACTGGATCATCGAGGACAATATCGTAACGTATTCAAACACTGTCGGAATGGATGTCGGCTCCGTTTCGTGGGCGTTCAGGCGTATCCCCGATCAGAAGGTCGGCTACCATGTCATCCGCCGCAATCAGATCTACGACAGTGGCGTCGGCGGCATACTCGGACTCGGCACGAGCGATACACTTGTTGAGGACAATATTATCGCCCGTACCGGCTGGCAGCGCATGGAATATGGCTGGGAATCCGGCGTTTTAAAGTTCCATAACTGCGTGAACTCCCTCTTCCGCCGCAATATCTTCCGTGAAGCTTACGGATGCGATGGTTTATGGTTTGACTGCGGCAGTGCAAACGACCGTGTTACCCAGAACCTCTTCCTCAATATGCTCTGTCCGCACGGCATGATTCTGATGGAGTGCAACCGCATCGGTGAGGTACTTATCGATAACAATATTCTCTGGAATGCAAAACTTTATTACGATTATAATTCACCTGTAAAGGGCAACGGCACAATCAACATCGACAGCAGCGAGTGGAACGAGCCGTTCGCCATGCACGTTCCGGTCGGTGATGCGATCTACGGTCTCGGCACCGATGATCTGCACATCGTCAATAACCTCATCTGCAACACGGATGGTTACGGTTATGCGCAGGACATCGTTCGCGGACGTATGTCCGGCGGACGCGGTGGCACCTCTCGTGATTCACTCGTCGTGAACAACGTGTTCTATGATAACCGCAGCGGCGCAATCCGTCTCCCAAACCACAATAATTCCTTCGAGGGCAACCATTACTCGAAGATGCCGCAGGGCTTCCTGGTACTCTCCTATCCGGCACCTTCCGCGCAGCTTGATTTGAAGGCATGGCAGAAATACGAGAATATGGACACGAATGGCGGCTATGCAGCCTTCAAGCTCACCATCGACGATGAGGCGCTCACGATGACCCTGCACGCCGACAAGAAGCGCTGCACCTGGGATGTTCGCGAGACCGTCGGCTATTCGTCCATGAAAAAAGTAGCTCCCGACGCAAAGGTCACGACGGACTATTGGGGCAATGTGATCCAGGGTGATCGGATGCCCGGTCCGTTTGAAATCAGCAAGGACGACATCAGCTTCTCCATCGACCCGAGAAAAGTGTAATCGTGAAGAAGAATACCCCCATTCAGTGGCTGCTCATGAGACAGGTATTGAGGATGGCCTGCTCCCCGGCAACGATACGTTCACTTTGATGTCTTGTGTCCCCTGGATGGATTGCCCGTCGAACAGGGAAGCCCAACCATGCATTTCCCGCATGTGTCCGCATCCCCGCCCTCCATGTGGCGCACAAGCTTGTCGAATATTTGTGTATTGCATAAGTAACGATCGTAAAAAACACCATACTCCGCTGCGCCGCCCAGCTCAAGTTGAGATCCCGTTTCCACGACAGCCTGGCTGCGATCCACTTTCAACGCACCGATCGGGCAACGACTGATGCACGCAAAACACGTACCACGGTTTTTGAAAAGACAATACTCCTCCGTCGGACGTGCCGTCGTTGCCAGCGGTATGGTGGTAATCACGCTTCCGACGCGGCCGCAGCATCCCTTCTCCGTGATCAGCATATTGTTGATTCCGAAAGTCCCGACCCCTGCGATGTATGCCGCGCTCCGATGCGACCAGTCGCTCTTCAGCGCAATCGGATCGTAATTGTACGTTGCCGGAATCTCTGAGGAATCGTAGCCTTCCCGGCAGATGAATTCATGCAAATGCCTACTCAAAGCGTTGATCATGTCATTCGTCTCTAGATATGCATAATCCCACTCGATGGAACTTTCTTCATCCGGGATATTGCTCTCAATCACACGGTGGTCGAAAGGCACAAAATACGCCACTACCGACCTGGCTCCACTCACAATCTCCCGCGGCAGGGCGTGGGTAGGTGAAACAATCGTTTTCAGTTTCTCGAACAGTGGATCCTCTGCATCTGCAATGCCAATTACCGGCTCAAGCCAATTTGTTCTGGTGTTGTGCTCAGCACGGTAATGCGTAGGAAACTCAGCAATCATCCTCGTGATGGCATCCCGGATATTCATTGGTCTCCCTTATCTTCGTGTTTTAAATATATACTGATAACCAGAGTTGTTATCCTTGTCACCCCAGGATGTAAAGACTGCAATGTAGTAGAGGCCAGTTTCTGATGGTATGACCATTCTACCGATGCCTTCACTGATCAATTCCAGATTGCCATCGTAAATATTCAATGACAGTTTATCCAGTTCCTCGGATCCATCGGATCCGACTCGGTAAAAAACAAAATCATCGGCGTAGGGAATTTCTGCTGCCATTTCCAAATCCGCTTTCAAGGTAGGATCCATCTCCACGGCAAGTTTGTCAAACCATTTGCCATCAGCACAAAGACCGTTTGTAAACGCGAATACCCAGTGCTCGATTAGCTGATAGGTAACGCCCTGTGAAACCAGTTCCAAACGGCCTGTCTGTCCAGTTGATTCACTGTTCACTTCTGTAACCTGAGATTTACAGGATGAAAATATAATCGAAAAAGAGAGGGCTATCACTACTGATAAACAGACATTTTTGAATCGCTTACGTTGCATCAATGTGCCCTCCCCTCTTCTTGGACCTGTTCATATGTTTGGATGTGAATGTGATTTCCTCGCTTATTGGAAGAGTGCCTTGAGTCATAGCTTCATTCTTTACGGTTTGTTTGTTTCTCTAAAACCAATTATACCGAAAGTCCTCGGACTGGTGATAAGGTGGGGGGGCAAATCCTGAGACAGGAGGCGCCCGATTGTATCAGGCCTTTCCGGCTTCTTACTTTGACATCAATACTACACTCTCAACGTGCTCCGTCCAAGGGAACATGTCCACCGGCTGCACTTTCTCCACCCGATATCCGCCCTCGGTCAGCTTGCGCACATCCCGCGCCAGCGTGGAGGGGTCGCACGAGACATAGACGATCCGGTCCGGCTGCAGCAGGATCAGCGTATCCAGCAGTGCCGGATCGCATCCCCGGCGCGGCGGATCCAGGACGACGGTCGGGATGCGAGGGGCCGCGCCGGGCTGCTCAGCATCCCCCAATGCGGCAGCCACATCGCCCAAAACCAGCTCCGCTCGGCCTTCGATAAACGTCGCCCGGTCCGACAGCCCGTTCCGTTCCGCGTTCGCGACCGCATCCGCTACCGCAGCCGGCTCGTGCTCGATGCCGACGACCCGCTTTGCCCGGCGCGCCAGAAAGCAGGAGATCGTCCCGGTGCCGCAGTACAGGTCGTATACAGTATCCGTTCCCGTCTCCGGCTCCACCGCCCACTCGGCCGCGATCCGGTACAGCTGAGCCGCCTGATCCGGGTTGATCTGAAAAAACGAGGCGGGCGACAGTCGGAATGTCAGGCCGTCGATCGTTTCCTCAATGAAATCGCGTCCATGCGCACACAGGTACCGGTCGCCCAGGATCAGCGCGCCCTGCAGCGGCTGGGCGTTCAGCACCAGACCGGCCAGGTGCGTCCCGCACGCCTCCAGCGCCTGCTCCAGTTCCAGCGACAGCCGGTCCAGGCCCGGCAGCAGGGGTCGCCCGTGCGGATCCGCCAGGTCGTGGCTCGCGAGCACCAGGATCACCATCACTTCGCCGGTCGACCGGCTCGTCCGTACGACGACATGCCGCAACCAGCCGGTCTGCTTGAGGTCGTCATACGCCGGCACGCCCTCGCGCGCCATCCACGCCCGGACGACGCTGCGAACGGCAGGGCCGGCCGGGTGCTGGATCCGGCATTCCTTGAAATCCACGAGCGCGTGCGAGTCCCGGGCATAGAACCCGATCCCCTCCGCCCGCACCGACATCGACGCTTTATGCCGATAGGCGAACGGCTCCGCCATGCCGATCGTCGGGAGCGTCCGCGAGTCCGCGTCCGCCACACCGCCCAACCGGGTCAGGGCATCCACGACCTGCGTGCGTTTCCAGCGGAGTTGCGCCGGGTACGACATGTGCTGCACCGAGCACCCCCCGCAGCGGCCATAAGAGGAGCAGAAGGGAGCGGCCCGGTCCGGCGATGGCGTGAGCAGCGCGACCACCTCCCCCTCGGCGAAGGAGGCATGCCGCCTGGAAATCCGTACGGTCGCGCGGTCGCCCGGGATCAAACCGGGGACAAAAACCGCCGTCCCGTCGAACCGGCCGACGCCCCGACCATCGTGCGTAAGTCCCGTAATGCCGATGTCGCAGGCCTTTCCGGTCTCAATCATGGCTCCCGCACCTCACAAGTCGTTTTGTGTTATATTATAACTACTTTTGACCCAAAGGAGATTAACCGCGCATGTCTGTCAAGAAGCGCGATGTACCGGCCGAACAGCACCTGACGACCCGCCAGTATGAAAATGCGTACGGCCAGTACCGCGCTGAGAAAACCAGCAACTTCGTCCGCAAGGAACTGATGCGTCAAGTCAAGGGAAAGCCGTCCCGCTCCCAGGCGTCCGAGACGGTGTTCCGTTCCGGCTGGATCGGCATCATGCGGGCGGTCCGGCTCATCATCGCCATCCTGCTTGCCGCCGGCTTTTTCATCGGGGGGATCGGCGGCGGCATCCTGTACGGATACATCAGCACCGCCACCCCGGTGCCCCAGGAGATGCTTTTTTCCTCGAGCTCCGAAACCACGCGGATTTTCGACGCGAACAACAACGAGATCGCCAAGGTCACCGGCAGCGAGAACATCGACCGCGAGATCGTCTTGTATGAGGATGTAAAAGAAACGTATATCGACGACGCGTTCATCGCCATCGAGGATGAACGGTTCGAGGAGCATATCGGCATCGATCCCAAGCGGATCGGCAGCGCCATCTTCAGCGCGCTTGTCAACGGCGGCACGGCTTCTCACGGCGGTTCCACGATCACGCAGCAGACGGTCAAGATGCTCACCGGCGCGGACGAGACCTCCGCCCAGCGAAAGATCCAGGAATGGGTCAGGGCCGTCAACATGGAGACCCGGAACACCAAAGCGGAGATCATGGCGATCTACCTCAACCTGATTCCCATGGCCAACAACTATGTCGGCATCCAGTCCGCCGCCAAGGCGTATTTCGGCATCCCCGCCTCCGAGCTGACTCTGCCGCAGTGCGCGTTTCTCGCCGGCATCCCCAAGTCCCCCTCCTACTACAATCCGCTGACCGAGTCCGGACTGCGCAACGCCATGCGACGGCAGCGCATCGTCCTGGGCAAGATGCTCGAGCTGGGCAAAATCACGCAGATCCAGTATGACGACGCCATTAACACCGAGCTCCGCTTCGTCGCGAAGAAGACGGAAACGAACACCGCGAAAGTCAACTCCTACTTCGTGGACTATATCTTTGACGTGGTGACGCAGGACCTGGTCGAGCGCAAAGGCTACAGCGAAGCACTGGCTGAGGCCATGATCTACAATTCCGGCCTGACGATCCGGACGACGATGGATCCTCAAGTGCAGGCTGCGCTGGACGAAACGTTCATGGACGAAGCCCTCTTTGTACGAAACAAGGATGCCGTATCCAACCTGCCTGAGCATGCCCAGGCCGGAATGATTGTCATCGACCAGCACAACGGACAGATCAAGGCGATGTACGGGGGTTACGGGAAGAAAAACGCCAACCGCGTGCTGAACCGGGCGACCGACATCGAGCGTCAGCCGGGTTCGTCGATCAAGCCCATCGGCGTCTACGGCCCGGCCCTGGATCTGGGCCGCATATCGGCGGCCAGCGTCATCGAGGATCATGAGATTTTCTACAATCCCGAAACCCCGACCATCCCGTACCCGCTCAATGCCATTCGGGCTTACCGGGGCAACATGACGGTCCGGCAGGCGCTCATCGAGTCGACCAACACCGTCGCGATGCAGGTCTGGCGCAACGTCGTGACCGGCGACAACTCGCTGTACTACCTCAAGCGCCTGGGCATTGACCGCATGACCGAAAACTATGTCGCCATTTCACTGGGCGGCTTCAATGTAGGTATGTCCCCGCTGTTGATGGCGAGCGCTTATACGGCGCTGTCGAACAACGGACAATACACGAAGCCTTTCGCCTACACCCAGGTTCTGGACTCGAAAGGGGATGTGCTCCTGGACAATACCGCGCCGGAGTACATCTCGGTCTTCAAGCCGGAGACCGCGTTCATCATATCCG
Source organism: uncultured Oscillospiraceae bacterium (assembly GCA_964572095.1). Lineage (GTDB taxonomy): Bacteria > Bacillota > Clostridia > Saccharofermentanales > UBA5734 > JAAYKS01. Next base: position 8,672 of record CAZNGQ010000045.1, on the reverse strand, counting down.
ACATCCTGCGTGAGACCGTCGAGTCCTACGGCGGCCAGTACCGGCTGATCAACAGCGCGGGGCAGCAGATCAAGGCCTCCGCCAAATCCGGTACGACCGACGAGAACGTCGACCGCTGGATGGTCGGGTACTCCCCGTACTACACCGCCGCGGTCTGGTACGGCTACGACAATCGGATCAAGACGATCACGGTGCCGTCGCAGGACCACAACTCGCCGTTTGATATCTGGTTCGCCGCGATGAACCGCATCCATGCCAATCTGGCGCCCAAGGAGCTGGACAAGCCGGCGACGATCAAGACGGTCAAGATCTGCCGCACCTCCGGCTTGCTTCCGATCGAAGGGCTCTGCCCCGGCGTGATCAGCGAGTACTTCATTGAAGGCAGCCCGCTCATCCCGACCCAGACCTGCACCGTACACGCTCCCGTGCCGACACCGACGCCCACGCCCACGCCCACACCGATGCCGACGGCGGCAACATCGGCAACAACCAAACCGACGACATCCACTACGCCGACGACGAAGAAGCCGGTGACACCTACCCCGACGACACCGACAACGCCACCACCCACCATAGCAACCACGGCGACCACTGGGACCACCTCAACCGGGCCGACCGTTCCGCCAACGCCGGCAGCCAGTGGCTGAGGCCGGGTTGGTCAGCAATAGGTGACAGGAAATGATTGAACGCAAAAAGCGCCCGATTCCCCTGGGGAGCCGGGCGCTTTCGTAGGGATACGATGTCGTGTCCCGCTCTACCCCTTGGCTGCCGCTGCGAACATCGTGCCGACTTCCAGCCCTTCCAGCACGCTCCCGATGACATCGGGCGAGGTGCCGTTCGCGATGACCATGTCGATCCCGGCCTGGGTGGCGATACGCGCCGCCTCAATCTTGGTCGCCATGCCGCCGGTGCCGCGAGCGGATCCGCTGCCACCGGCCATCTGCTCAATCTCGGGCGTCACGGCCGGCACATAGGGGACCAGCCGGGCGCCGTCGTTCCCGCGGGGGTCGCGGTCGTACAGGCCGTCGATGTCGGACAGCAGGATCAGGAGATCCGCTCCGACCAGGTTGGCCACAATCGCGGACAGCGAGTCGTTGTCGCCGAAAGAGCCGTTGTGGAAAATCTCCTTGGTGGAGACCGTGTCGTTTTCGTTCACGACCGGGATGACTTCCTTTTCCAGCAGCGCCTCGAATGTGTTGATGGCGTTGGCGCGCGTGTGCTCGTCCTCGATGTCGTCGCGCGTCAGCAGGATCTGCGCCGCGACATACCCGTACTCGCCGAACAGCTTGCTGTAGATGTTCATGAGCTCGCACTGCCCGACGGCGGCGACCGCCTGCTTCTCGCGGATCGTGCCCGGCTTGCGCGCGAGGCGAAGCTTGGCCATGCCCATCGCGATCGCGCCGGACGAGACCAGGATGACCTCGCGCCCCTGGTTTCGCAAGTTCGCGATGGCGCGGCAGAGGTGGTCCAGGTTCGTGATGTTCTGGCGGCCGTTCTCGAACGTGATGGTCGAGGTGCCAACCTTGACGACCACGCGGCGGGCCGATGTGAGCTTTTCGCGTTGTGCGGCCATGCGATGCTCCTCCCGGGAATCCTACGTTCCAATAGGATAGTACGGAGGGGGGTAAAAATCAAACGAGTTAAAGCAGCATATTCGGATTGTCACTCATTGTTTCCTGAGTCTCGTCCAGGCTGTGGCTCCAGGTTTGGGCCTTTACGACCGGCAGTACATCGCCGTCGACCCGATTGCCGTTTTTGCCCAGCCGGGCGTCCGCGGCCTTCTGCTCCCCGGCTTCCCGCATCAGGCGCTCCACATCCGCAGGCTCCACCCCGCGTCCGAAAATCCGTGCCGTCTGGACAACGAGCGCCGGATCTCCCGTGCTCTCCGAGACATAGGCGATGAACCGGTCCGGATCCAGGTGTTTCCGGTACAGGCGAGTGTATCGCCGCAGATTCCAGCGGGTTGGGTCTTTTCCGGGGTTTTTGTAAAGAAGGCCGAACAGGGTGCCGACCAACAGGGTGATTGAGAGGGCATCCTGTCCGTACCAGAGCGACGCGATACCCGAAGCGGCCAGAAACAGAAGCAAAGCCAACGCGAAAACGAGCGCCAACCCGTTGGAGCGGGCCGGTTCGTCATGGATCCCGCTCACCCCGATCCGCCGGGTGAATGGCAGTCGGAAAAGCAGGATCGCCGAGATGGTCCGAACAAACAGGATACTGGCCGGCAGTGCGACAAGCGGCAAGACGTAGTTGATGAATGTGTCCATGATTCCCCTCCACCTTTAGGCGCGGGCTGCGGTCAGCGGGGCATTGTGGTCCCCGCGCCGCCGCCGCTGCCGGACGAATACCCCAGCATGTCGGAAAAATCTTTCGTCCACATGATCGCGCGGATGAGGTTGCTGCCGTTCTCCTTGTCCGTTTCCATCATCCGCTCGCGCATGACACGGGCGGCGGCGTGCCCCTGCTCGGCGGCGCGTGTGATCCAGAGCATGGCCTCGGACGGATTTGCGGCATCATAACGGCCCATGTAGTAGTTCATGCCCAGCAGGAACTGCGCTTCCGCGTCGCCGCCGGCAGCCGCGGACTGGATGACGGTAGCGTCTTTGGCCAGGTAGCCGTTGGCACCCAGGCTCTGCGTCACTTCCTTGATCCATTTGGGGTCCTGGCTGGTCTCGACGATGTACTCCGCGAGCGTGGCCGGGTCCAGGTACTGACGGTTCGCGCGGATGTACCGTCGGAGGCTCGGGTGCTGCGCCACGACCAGATTGCGCCCGAGCGCCAGCGGCAGCAAGGCGCCGACGAGCACACCCACGAGCAGATAGATCGTCGGCACCGACGAGCTGTTCAAGGTGATGGCGGCGATGCCCACCACGCCGACCAGTGCCAGAACGGCGGCCAGACCCAGATGGGCCCGCCGCCTGGTGACCGCCGGATCGCTGTGGATGCCGCGCGCCTCCAGTTTCGTTGTCAGCGGAATGGTAAAGGAAAGGGTCCTCACCAGATACCAGGCGGCAAAGAAGCCCACCCCTGCGCCGATCAGCAGAAAAGCGACGGTTGACCAGGAGCCCAGGTTATTCCAGAATTTCGCGGCATACGACAGTTCCATTGCATTCCCTCCCCCATTTGGCAAGCAAAAAGAATCGTGCTGGTTTCAATATATACCAACACAGAATAAATGGCATCAAAAATTAATTTTCAGAAGTTACTTACAGTGGGACCATGCCGCTTTGCTCTGCGCGGATGCGTCGCTGTACAAAATCGAGGGCCGCCGCGGATTCCTTTTCACCGATACGCTGGATCCGCTCCACCATGAACCGTGCCGGTGCATACCCCTGCATCGAAGAACGGAGGAACCAGTAATATGCCTCATCCATGCTTTTATCCGCGAATTTGCCAAAGTACGGCCGCAGCCCGATCGAAAACTGCGCCGCGCTGTCCCAGTGCCCGGCCAGTTCCCGGATGTCTTCGACATCCTGGCGTCCATTGCCGACACCGAACACCTTGTCCAGGATCACGAAAATGCGCTCGGGATCGGGGTAGGTCTCCATCAGGTACCGGATGAAGGCGAACTGGTCCATGTGGGCCGAATTCCGGTCGTAATAGTTCCGGAGATTCGCGGGGCTGGACAGGCTGAACCGGCGCATCAGGGGCATGGCCAGAAGAATGCCGACGAGATAGAAGACGCCGGAGAGCAGATCGCCGAACACGAGGAGCGTAGTTCCGAACCACAGGATCAGGGCCGCCTTGAGAAGGATCACAAGGGTGTTCTTTTTCAACGCCTTGCCGACATGATGATAGACACCCCGGCGTCCCAGCTCGCGGGTCAGGGGGTTGGCGAACAGGAGGGAATTGAGGATGCCCGCGACAAACCAGCAGCTGAGGGGAAAGGAACTCAGGTTGAGGTGCCATAAGCTTATAGCCGCCACCATTCCGCCCTCCTCTCGCCTCTATAGGATAACGCTAACCATCCGTGTTTCCCAGACAATGGTGCGTATAAATATGCAATGAGGCCATTTTCACGTTGACGGGGTTGTACCACGGGGATATAATCGATTTGTTTACTCTCACTAAACTGACGGTTTAATATATTGCTACTTGTCACCGGCCTCACGCCGGTGCGTTTCTGGGGAGGGGGACGACGGGTTGAACATCGGGGAACGCATCAAAAGCCTCCGACAGCAGAACCAGCTGACCCAGGAAGAGCTCGCCGACCGCTGCGAACTCTCCAAGGGGTTCATCTCCCTGCTGGAGCGCGACATGACCTCGCCGTCCATCGCCACCCTGACGGACATCCTCAGTTGCCTGGGCACCGACCTGCGGCAGTTTTTCAGCGACCTCGGCGAGGGCGCCGAGCGCCAGGTCGTCTTTCGCGAGGAAGACTATATGGTCAAACGCGACGCCGAAACCGCCAGTGAGATCTGCTGGCTGATCCCGACTGCGCAGAAAAACGAAATGGAGCCGATCCTCGTCACGCTGGAGCCCGGCGGAGCGACCTTTCCCGACCGTCCGCACGAGGGCGAGGAGGTCGGATACGTCCTGCAGGGCACGATCACCGTCGAGGTGGGCGGCAAGCGCTGGCGCGCGGGACGCGGGGACAGCTTTCTGATACGGCCCGACGCGCCGCACCGCATCCTGAACGCGGGACGGCGTCCGGCCCGCATCCTCTGGATCTCGTCCCCCCCGAGTTTTTAAACCGATCCGCCCCATCGCCCGCCGAGGAGGAGCCCGCCATGCACCCGTTCATCCGTCGATTCGCCACACAACCCGCCATGCCGGCCGTTGCCGGCGCCGATTCCGCGGTGTCGCCCGACACGGCCGGGCGGATGGGGGCGCGCAGGCAGCTGCTCGACGACAAGACCGGTTCGTCGCACCTGATCGAGATCGTCGGCATGGACAAGTCCTTTGGCGACACCCGCGTCCTGAACGACATCACTTTTTACGTGCGCAACAACGAGTTCATCACACTCCTAGGCCCTTCCGGCTGCGGCAAGTCCACGACGCTGCGCATCCTCGCGGGGTTTGAGCGGCCGGACTGCGGGCAGGTGCTGTTCGAGGGACAGGACCTGACTGCCATCCCGCCTTACCAGCGCAAGCTCAACACCGTGTTCCAGCGCTACGCGCTTTTCCCCCATCTCAATGTATATGAGAACGTCGCGTTCGGGCTCCGGGTGAAAAACGTGCCCCGGGACGAGATTGCCGGCCGCGTCGAGCAGGCGCTGCGGACCGTCGACCTGTCCGGGTACGGCAGCCGCTGGGTCGACCAGTTGTCCGGCGGCCAGATGCAGCGCGTCGCCATCGCGCGTGCCATCGTGAACCAGCCGATGGTGCTGCTGCTCGACGAGCCGCTGGGCGCGCTCGACCTCAAGATGCGCAAGGAAATGCAGGTCGAGCTCAAGGACATGCAGCGCAGCCTGGGCATCACGTTCATCTATGTCACGCACGACCAGGAGGAGGCGCTGACGATGTCGGATACCGTCATCGTCATGAAAGAGGGCGTCATCCAGCAGATCGGCCGCCCGATCGACGTATACAACGAACCCAAAAACGCGTTCGTCGCGGATTTCATCGGGGAGAGCAACATCATTCCCGGCCGGATGGCGCGCGATTTCGAAGTGTCGTTCCTGGACCGGTCCTTCCCTTGCGTCGATCCCCGCTTCCCGGACGAGTCGGTCGACGTGGTCGTCCGCCCCGAGGACATCCGGATCCTCCCGCCGGATCTCGGCAACGTCGACGGGACGGTCACGTCCGTGGTGTTCAAGGGCGTCCATTACGAAATGCTCATCGAGTCCGCGGGGTTCGAATGGATGGTCCACAGTACCGCGCACGCCGCCGAGGGCGCGCGGGTCGGATTGTCGTTCGGCCCGGACGACATCCATGTCATGGCCAAATCCCCGTTTTCCCCCGACCGGGCGCAGCCGGGTTCCGCCGAAGCCGAATTGGACGGCGCGGACGAGCCGGGGCGCGAGGCCGACGACCGGGGAGGCTCCTGGACATGAGGCTGCGCCGGCTCGCCTACCCCTATATCCTCTGGATGGCGCTGTTCACGATCGCACCCCTGCTGCTGATCGCGTTCTACGCGTTTACGAAATACGACGCGTCCGGAGACATCGTCTTCACGCTCGAGGGGTTCGAGAACCTGGTGTCCGGCGACCGGGTCGAGCTGGGCGCATTCGGCCTGCGTTCGCTGTTCGGCTGGCGCATCGAAGTGCCCATCTACCTCAACACGTTTCTGGTGTCCCTGGAAATGGCGCTGGTCTGTACGCTGATCTGCCTCGTCGCCGGTTATCCGGTGTCCTATATGCTGGCGAACCGCGCCCGCCTGCGCCGCGGACGCAGTGATTTCCTGCTGTTCCTTTTTGTCATGCCCATGTGGATGAACGCGCTGCTGCGCACGTATGCCTGGCTGGCGCTGCTCGAGCCCAAGGGGATCATCAACACCCTGCTCGGCCTGGTCGGCATCGCCCAGCAGCAGTTCCTGTACAACCGGTTCGCCATCGGACTCGGCATGGTCTACAACTACCTGCCCTACATGGTCCTGCCCATTTACTCGGTGCTGGTCAAGATCGACCCGAGCGTCGTCGAGGCGGCCGAGGATCTGGGGGCGAACCGCCGGAGCACGTTCCTGCGGGTCATTTTCCCGCTGAGCGCGCCGGGCATCCTGTCCGGCGTCAACATGGTCTTCATGCCCGCCATGACGACGTTCCTCATCCCCAACCTGCTCGGCGGCGGCCGTTACCTGCTGATCGGCAACGTGATCGAGCGGCAGTACATGGTGGCGCGCGACTGGACGACCGCGTCGGCGCTGTCGATCGTGCTGCTCGTCCTGGTCCTGCTCGGCATGCGCGTACTGACGCGCAATGAGGCGGAAAGCGGAGAGGGGGGCAGCATCCTGATATGATCCGTTTGCTGCGAAAATTCCTGCGGAACGGCTATATGGCGCTGGTGTTCCTCTTCCTGTACGCACCGGTCGCCGTGCTCGTCGTCTTTTCGTTCAACAAGACCAAGTCCCGCGCGGTCTGGGGCGGTTTCACGCTCGACTGGTACCGGCAGCTGCTGCAGAACGACACGATCCTCGAGGCCCTACGCACGACGCTGACGCTGGCGTTCCTGTCGGCGATCGTCGCGACTGCGGTGGCGGTCGTCACCTGCCTCGGAATGACCGGGTTCCGGCGACGCGCACGGACGGTCATCATGAACGTCACCTACATTCCCAACGTCTCCCCGGACCTCGTCACCGGCATCTCGCTGATGCTGCTGTTTTCGTTCATCGGCATCGTGAGCGGCTTCCCGACCCTGCTGCTTGCGCACATCGCGTTCAACATCCCCTATGCCATCCTGTCGATCTCGCCCAAGGTCCGGCAGATCGACCGCAACGTATACGAGGCCGCGCTCGATCTCGGCTGCCGCCCCGCGCGGGCGCTTTTCAAGGTCGTCCTGCCCGAAATCATGCCCGGCATCGTGACATCGCTGATCCTGACGTTCACACTCTCGATCGACGACTTCACGATCAGCTATTTCACCGCCGGATCCAGCGCCTCCACGCTGGCAATCACGATCTACAACATGGCACGCAAAGGCGTGAGCCCCCAGATCAACGCCCTGTCCTCGATCCTGTTCCTCGTCGTCCTGGTCCTGCTCGTGGTGGTCAACACCCGCTCCACGCGCGAGATCAACCGGAAGAACCGCAAGAATGCCAAGGAGGTCCTATCGAGATGAAAAAAAGACTGCTCCCCCTGCTGATGGCCGCATTGCTGCTGGCGACGGCCCTGGCCGCGACCTCCTGCGCGTCGGACCGGCGCGAGACCGTCCTGCTGTACACCTGGGGCGAGTACCTGGACGAGGCCACCGTGATCCCGGCGTTCGAGAAGGCCTATCCGCAATACCAGCTCAAGGTCAAGACGTTCGAAGACAATGAGAAAATGTACCCGATGCTGGAAAACAACGCCTACGATGTCATCGTGCCGTCTGACTACATGATCCTGCGGCTGATCCGGGAAGACCGGCTGTTGCCGCTCGACACGGCGAAGATCCCCAACGCCGCCAACAACGACCCGCTGCTCGAGGACATCGTGTTCGATCCGGACGCGACCCTGGACGCGCGACTGTTCGACTACGCCGTACCCTACATGTACTGCACGGTCGGCCTGATGTACAACACGTCGGAGATATCGGCCCCCGCTTCCGACGACCCCGACGACATCTGGGCGCCCCTGTTCGACACGAAGTTCGAAAACCGAATCGGCATGTACGACAGCATGCGGGAGTCCATCGGGGCGGCGCTCAACTACCTCGGGTACAACCTCAACACCCTGGACGCGGGCGAGCTGGGCAAGGCCGAATCCCTGCTGCTCAAGCAGCGCACCACCGTACGCCCGCTGGTGGGCATCGACGACCTCAAGGACAAGTTCGTGTCCGGCGAGCTTGCCGCCGGCATCGCCTGGTCCGGCGACCATGTCGTCTGCCAGGACCGCCTCGAGGAGGCCGGCAAGGATCCCGCCCTGCTGGCGTACGCGCTGCCTGCCGGCTCCAACATCTCGGTCGACATGATGTGCATCCCGAAGAACGCGAAAAACGTGAACGGCGCGCATGCGCTCATCGATTTCCTGTGCGATCCGGAGATCGCGCTCGCGAACTGCGAGTACGTCGGCTACTCGACGCCCAACACGGTCGCC